>JAAZAI010000180.1 GCA_012514445.1 Lentisphaerota bacterium | reverse complement strand
GAGGATGTTGAAGCAGCCGTCGTCCGCGAGCCGCGCCCGCATCGTGGCGTCCACAGGACCGCTGCCGAAGCGGCCGTCGGTCACCAGGGGCAGCACGCGCACGTCGCGGTAACCCAGCGCGCGCAGTTCGCCGGCGTTGTAGTCGCTGACGGCGAGGTTGATCTGCGCGGCACCGGCCAGCGACGCAACCTGGCGGCGGCCTTCGTCGAGAACGGCGGCCATCGGGGGATTGAGGCGCTCGAAGAAGCGGGACGGCGTGACGTTGTGGTAGAGGATGGCCCGGCGGCAGCCGAGCGTGGGGAAGACGAGGTTGGCGCGGCAGCCGATGGAGAGGTGGAGGATCGCCAAGTCGGCCGGCTTCACGGCCGAGGCGAGGGCGTCGAGATCGCCGACGTTGGCGCGTTCGTCCTGCGCCGTCGTCTCGCGGGCGCAGTGGATTCGGCTCTCGTAGCCGTGGTCGGCGAAGATCGCGGAGAGCAGCGCCGCTTCGTCGCTGATCGCGTCGCCTTTCCGATAGCCGGCGACAATCTGGTGGATGACGGGTCTGCTCATGTCGGGCCTCCGTTCAGGGGGTGCGCAGCGACGCGGGGTCGATGCCCGCCTTGCGGAGCTTGTCGGCGACGGAGTCGACGGGGGTGATCCGATAGCTCTTCGCCCACCAGGCGGGGGCTTCGGCGGCGCGACCGAGCTTGACGAGGACGTCGCCGACATGGTCGTAGATTTCGTAGCTGGGATCCTGCTCGCGCTCGACGGCGCTGATGAGGCTGCGCAGGGCGCCCGCGTAGTCGCCCTTTTTGTAGAGGATCCAGCCGAGGGTGTCGAGATAGGCGTAGTTGTCAGGTTCGGCCTTGAGCGCGGCGTCCACGAGATCCAGCGCGCGGTCGAGGTCTCGCTCCAGCAGCGCCAGCGTGTAGGCGAGGCTGTTCTTGATCATCGCGCTGTGCGGATACGCGGCGAGACCCTCGTCGAGCAGCGCGACCGAGGCTTCGCGCTCGCCGGCGAGATCGAGCGCGGCGGAACCAAGGACGTGGCGGACCGGCGAATCGGCCGCCCCGTCCCGCCCAGCCGCGAGCATCGCCTTGATCTTCTCGTACTCCGCCGTCGCGGCCCGGGCGTCCTGCGCCTCGAGGAGGTAGTTCAGGCGCATCAGCGCAAAAGGATAGTCGAGCGCCTCCGGGCGCGGATGCCCGCCGATCCGCTCGGCGATGGCCGCGTTGTCGAGCTTGCGCAGAGTCTGGGGCGAAGGGAAGACCATCCCCATCACCGCCTCGTGCCGCGAGGGATCCGCGAGCAGCGCCCGCTCGCAGAGTCTGGCGACCGTGGCGGGGTCCGCACCCCGCCCCCGCGCCAGCACGGCCGATAGCTCGTAGTAAACGCCCGCGGCGAAGGCCTTGTCCCCGACGACGGCGGCGAGTTTGTCGGCAAATGCGAGGAGGCTTCCGGCCGAACCGTCCGCGGCGCGCTTCGCCGCCAGCAGGACGAGGATCGCGCCGGCGTTGCGCCGCGCGCGGTCGTCGCCGGCGCGCAGGGCCTCCGCCTGGGCGTCGACGAGGCGCTCGAAGGCGCGCAGCGCGTCGTCGTCCCGTCCAAGCTCGGCCCAGCCGATCACCTCGTCCGCGTCGAGCATCGCCTGCGCGCGCCGGGCGGCCTTGAGGTTCGCGGCGGGCGGCAGGGCGCGCTGCGCCGCGATGCTCTCGGCGAACGCCCCGGCGTCCTTCGCCTTGACGGCGAGGTTCCCGACGCGGCGCCAGGCCTTCGCCGAGGCCGGCTGATGGCGTGCGAAGGCGAGCTGGGCCGCCAGCGCGGCCGGGGCGTCGCCCAGGGAGACGAGCGTCTCGACGAGCTTCTCGTTGATCTCGGCCGATGTCGGATCGACGGCGGCAGCCTTCCTGAAAAACGAGACGGCGGTCGCCGCGCCCGTCGGCGCGTGCGACTCGTCAAGAAAACAGAGGCCCTGTGCATAGAGCGACAAGGCCTCTGCGAGTTGGGAATCGGAAGCCGGGACGTTATGGGTCTCGAGCCCCCCGGCCAGCCCTGAACAGCAGGAGAAGAGGAAAAGAAGCACCCCGGTGCAAGCAGCCCGTCTCATGGTGCCCATGAAACTCCCCGCCTACTTGTTCTTGTGGCGGCCAAGCTTCAGGCGTTTGCGGTGCTTGTGCTTGGACATCTTCGCACGGCGCTTCTTTTTGATCGAGCCCACGTCGGGATTCTCCTCTTCTTGGTTGTGTTGAACTGATGGCCGCGGCGTCCGCCGCACAGCCTTCGCGGCTGCTGCCTCCGTCAAATTCGCAATGCGCAGTAATTTACTCTCACAAAGGGGTGGAAGTCCAGCCAAAAAACAAGGTGCCATATTGGGCTTGCCCCTACAAGCGCCGAAATGGTATAAAACATTGTAATTCCCCCGTCCGGGGAAAGCGTGGAGCAAACCGGAAAGGCATATCGATGAACACGCCCCAGCACCGCAACAATCCCAAGGAGTTCGTGGATTTCCTCGATCCGGCCGACATCCTGTGCCAGACGCCCATCGCCTCTCGCGACGAGCTCATCATGGAGATGCTCAAGCGCCTCGCCTTCAACCACGGCATCGGCAACGTCCCCGCCATCTACGAGGCGGTCCAGGAACGCGAGACGTTCGGCGCCACCGTCGTCTCCCGCGGCATCGCCATCCCGCATGCCCGCATCAGCTCCATCCGCACCCCCTACGTCGCCGTCGCCACCATCCCGCGCGGCCTGAAGTTCAACGGGGACGACGTCGCCCCCGTGAAGCTCGTCCTCCTCGTCCTCGTCCCCAAGGACCAGCCCTCCGCCTATCTGCAGATCATCGCCGCGCTGGCGAAGATCTTCCAGTCGGAGAGCGCCGCGGACAACGCCGCCGGTCTCACCACCACGGAGGCGCTCGTCAACTTCTTCCGGCGCGGCGGCCTGCTGCTGCCCAACTTCATCTGCGCCGGCGACATCATGGAGCCCGTCACCTTCAAGCTCCACGACACGAACAGCCTCAAGGACGCCATCGACATGTTCGTCGCGCAAAACGTGCTCGAAATCCCCGTGGTGGACAAGGACGGCGACCTGACCGGCGTCGTCACGGCCGACGCCCTCCTGCGCGTCTGCATGCCCGACTACCTGCTGTGGATGGACGACCTCTCCCCGATCCTGCTCTTCGAGCCGTTCGTCAACGTCCTGCGCAACGAGGAGAGCACGTGGCTCGCCGAAATCCTCCACCACGAATTCTCCGCCGTCCAGATCGACCAGCCCGCCATCGCCGTCGCCGAAACCATGGCCAAGCGCAACGCCAGCACCTGCTACGTCGTCAAGGACAAGAAGCTCCTGGGGCTGATCACCCTGCCCCATTTCCTCAACAAGGTCCTCCGAGACTAGCCGGAATCTCCGCCGCCATGATGCCAACACCCGCTCGCAACGCCTTAGCCTCCACCGCCCTCAAGATCTTCTTCATGGCCTCCACCGCCGGCCTCGTCGGCTGGCTGACCACCCTGATGGGAAGCGCGGCGCTGCCCGTCACCACGAACCAGGTCATCGCCGTGGTGACGTTCATCGTCATCATCCTGGCCACCCTGCTCTTCTGGGAGCTGCGCCTGGCCGTGGCCTTCATCGGCATCTCCGTGATGCTCGCGGCCAACGTCACCACGCTGCCGGAGATGATGGAGAAGGCGGAGCTGCACATCATCCTCTTCCTCGTGGGCATGATGACGCTCGTCGGCGTCCTCAAGGATCTCGGCCTCTTCACCTGGCTCATCCAGCTCATCCTCAACGCCCGTCACATGACCGGCAAGCGTTTCGTCGCCACGCTCGCGCTCATGTCCGGCATCCTGGCCAGCCTCGTCGACGAAGTCACCTCCATCGTCTTCGTCCTCGCCCTCGTCTTCCAGGTCTGCGACACGCTCAAGCTCAAGCCCGTCAAGTTCGTCCTCATCAGCGTGCTCGCCACGAACATCGGATCCACCGGCACGATGCTCGGGAACCCGGTCGGCCTGCTCATCGGCACCAAGACCGGCCTCTCCTTCGCCAGCTTCCTCACGCACGCGGCGCCGATCATGCTGCTCAACCTCTTCATCGCGACGTTCCTGCTCATGTTCTGGGCGCGCAAGGAGATCGCCCTGCTCGACGACCGCCTCGCCAAACGCCGCGCCGGCAACCTCGGCCTCGGCCCGCTCGTGCGCATCCCCTACCGCCGCGGCCTCGTCATCCTCGTCTGCGCCCTCGTCTTCATCGCCCTGCACAGCGCGATCGAAGCGCGCTTCGGCCTCGCCCCGAACACGATGCTCATCGTCGCCCCGCTGACCATCGCCGGCGTCCTCATGATCTACCGCCGCAAGCGCGCGCGCCACTACATCGAGGCCGAAGTCGAGTGGTGGACGCTCATCTTCTTCCTCGTCCTCTTCGCCGTCGCCGGCGCTCTCGAGACCACCGGCGTCACCGACGTGCTCGCCAGCCGCTTCACCGAGACGTTCGGCACGAACCGCTTCGTCCTCACCCCGCTCATCGTCGCGATGACCGCCATCGGCTCCGCCTTCATCGACAACATCGTCTTCGTCGCCGCCTTCATCCCCATCGTCAACGACCTCGTCGCCAACCACCCCGATCTCGGCCCTCTGCGCTGGGCCATGCTCTTCGGCTCCTGCTTCGGCGGCAACATCACCGCCATCGGCTCCACCGCCAACATCGTCGCCCTCGGCATGATGGAGAAGCGCTACGGCGTCCACATCGGCTTCTTCGAATGGCTCAAGATCGGCCTCCTCGTCGGCCTCGTCACCTGCGTCGTCGCCACCCTCGTCATCGTCTTCTGCTACTACGGAGCTCCAGCTCCCCTCCCCGCCCCCTAGCCGCCATGACCGCACCCCGCCCCCCCCGCGCCCCGCGCTTGCGCGGCATTTTGATGCGTAACCTCCGCGGCTCCCCCGTCTTGATGCGCGCCCTCCGTGGCGCGGAATTCCTCCTCCTTCTCGCCGCTCCAGCCCTCGCGGCCCCCGCCGCGCAGGTAAAGCCCGGCGTGGCTTTCGATCCGCCCGGCGCCGCCACGGTCTCGTTCGCCGTCCCGCCCGGCCTCAAAGTCTTCGCCGAGGCCGTCGGCGCCGCCGTCGCCACCGACGAAGCCGAGCGCCCGCCGCTCACAATCCTCTCCGCGCCCGCGCCCGTCCTCGTCGACGGCATTCTCTATCACACGAACGACTTCGCCGTCGTCTTCGCCCTCCCCGCCTCGTCCGCGACCCATCCGCCCGCCCTCGTCGTCGCCTGGCAGGCCTGCTCCTCCGACGTCTGCTATCCGCCCGAAGAAACCACCTTCTCCCCCAAAGGCATCGTCGTCGCCTCCGCCCCTCCCGCCACCGAAGCCACCCTCGCCGGCAGCCGCCGACTCCACGGCTTCGCCGATGCCCCCGCCTTCGTCCGCTTCCTCGAAGGCCGCGCGCAGGACGACGGTGGCCTTCTCGAACGAGCCCGCAGCAAGGGCGGCATCGCCCTGCTCCTGCTCGCCGTCTTCGTCGGCGGCCTGCTCCTCAACCTCACCCCCTGCGTGCTGCCGCTCATCCCCGTCAATCTCGCCATCCTCGGCGCGGGCGCCGGCCGCGCCAGCGGACGCCGCGGCGTCGTCCTGGGCGCCGCCTTCGGTCTCGGCATCGCCCTCTGCTTCGGGGCCCTCGGCCTGATCTCCATCTACACCAAGGCCGCCTTCGGCCTCATCCAGTCCTCCTCCATCTTCAACGCCGCCGTCGCCATCGTCTTCTGCCTGCTCGCCCTCGCGATGCTCGACGTCGTCACCCTCGACTTCTCCCGCCTCGGCAGCCGTTTCAAGCGGCGCAAATCGCCGATCGCGCCCGACGCTCCGGCGACCTTCGGCGTGAAGCTCGTCGGCGCCTTCGCGGCCGGCGTCGGTGCCGCGCTGCTCTCCGGAGCCTGCGTCGCTCCCGTCCTCGTCTCCACGCTCGTCATGGCCTCGGCCATGACGGCCGGGGGCAACCCCGCCGGCGCGACGCTCCCGCTCGTGCTCGGCCTCGGGCTCGGCTTCCCCTGGCCCTTCTTCGGGGGCGGAGTCGCCACCCTGCCACGGCCGGGACGCTGGATGAACGTCGTCAAGTACGTCTTCGCCGCCGTCTTCATCGCCATGGCCGCGCGCTACGCCCTCACCGCCTGGCGCATCCTCGACCCGGGCGACGCGCGCGTCGACGGCGAGATCGCCTGGCACCTGAGCCTGGCGGAGGTCAAGGACGCCTACCGCGCCGAACCGCGGCCCGTGCTCATCTACCTCACGGCCGAAAGTTGCACGGCCTGCAAGAAGATGGCCCGCACGACGTTCCGCGACGAGTCGGTCCTCGCCGCACTTCGGGGTTTCCACGCGGTCAAGGTGGACTGCACCGACTCGCGCGACCCCGAAATCGCCGACCTCATGACCCGCCTCGGCGCCCGCGGCTTCCCCTTCTTCGCGATCTTCGAGAAGCTGCCCGCCCCCGCCCTTCCCTAGGCGCGGAGATCTCGGCGCGGCGTCCTGTGTGCGAGCCCCCGAGGCTTCCACGAAGTACTCGGTCAGTCTTTGGGGTTGCGGCATCTTCCCCGGGTCCATGGCGCGTTTTACCGGTTCTCTGCGTGTTGCGGATCTGAAACCGTGCGCCCGCAGCGGCGCCTCTACGCCCCGTGGAAATGGCGCATCCCATTGTCCGCAAGCCCCGGCGGCGGGCGCCAGTCCAGCCGCCGGGGCGCGGCCTTCGGGCTGCATCCATTTCGACGGGGCACTCGGCGTGCCTTCCGCTGCGGGCGCACCCTTTGCACCTTCTTCAGCGCGCCGTCGCCCGTGCGCGG
>JAAZAI010000179.1 GCA_012514445.1 Lentisphaerota bacterium | reverse complement strand
GGTGTCCCCATCCACAACTACTCACTACGCTCTACGCACTACTCACCATGTCCCTCACGCTCTCCATCGACTCCATCGCCTACCGCGGGCCCGGCATCGGGCGCGCGGAGGGTTGCGTCGTCTTCGTCCCGGGCACGTGCCCGGGCGAGACGGTCGTGGCCGAGGTCGTGCGCGAGAAGAAGTCGTTCAAGGAGGCGGTGGTCGTCTCGATCGAGAATCCCTCGCCGGACCGCCTGCCGCGCCCGGATTGCCGCCTGACGACGGCCGCGGGCGACGTGCAGGTGCCGGGGTGCGTGTACGGCCACGTCACGCGCGAAGCCGAGCTGCGCTACAAGCAGGACCAGCTTCGCTCCTTCCTGACGCGCCAGGCGAAGCTTGAGGACGCCGCGGCGCTGATGCTCGCGCCGTTCGACTCGCCGCTGCCGCTGCACTACCGCAACAAGATCAAGTTGCGCGCGGGGCGCGATGCGCAAGGCCGGCGCATCCTGGGCTACATCGGCGACGACAACGAGACGCTCGTGGACATCCCTCAATGCCCGCTGGCGCGCGAGCCGCTCAACCGGCTGCTGACCGAGATCCGCGCCGATCCGGGATTCTGGAGCTACATCGGCGAAGACGGTCAGATTGCGCTGCGCTGGACCGAGGCGGACGGCGCGGTGGTCGTGCCGGAGGCGGATCGCCTGGGCGGGGAGGAGCTGCCGCCGCTGACCGAGGCGTCCCCGGTGGTGGGCAAGCTGACCGTGCCGGCGCGTGCGTTCTTCCAGGTGAACCCGGAAGTCGGTGCGGGGCTCGTGGAGCACGTCACGGCTCTGGCCGAAGCGTGCAATCCGCACGAATTCGTCGATCTGTACTGCGGCGTGGGCGTTTTCGGCCTCTCGGCCTCGAAGCGCAAGATCCGCCACGTCACGGGGTTCGATTCCAATCGTCCGGCCGTCCGCGCGGCGATCGAGAACGCGAAGCGGCTCGGGCTTCCGGCGCGTTTCTACGGCGAGTACGTCGCCGACGTCGCGAATCGCGTGCTGGAGCAGATGGCGCCGGCGCGAACGATGGCCGTCGTCGATCCGCCGCGCGCGGGGCTCGAGCCCGAGGTGACCGCCGCGCTCGTGGCGCATCCCGTCGAAAACCTCGTCTACGTTTCCTGTTCGCCAGACACGTTGGCGCGGGATCTGGCCCTGCTGACGCAGGCCGGGTCGTATGCGGTGAAGTCGATCAGGCTCTTCGACATGTTCCCGCGCACGGCGCATTTCGAGACTGCGGTGCATCTTGAGCGGGCGGGGACGGCGCGATGAGCGCGTCGCGGGAGAAGGAGTCGAACGACATGCGATCGGTTGATGACGGCAAAGGATACGCGCTGCTGGACAGCGGCTACGGACGCAAGCTGGAGCGCTTCGGCGAGGTGACGCTGTCGCGCCCCTGCGCGCAGGCGATCTGGAAGCCCGCGCTGCCGGAGCGCGCTTGGATCGACGCGGACGCCGTGTTCGATCGCGAGGAGGGCAACCACTGGGAGGGACGTTCCCGTTTGCCCGACCATTGGATCATCGAGGAGACGGGCATCCGGTTCCACCTCGCGGTCACCGACTTCGGCCATCTCGGCATCTTTCCCGAACAGCGCGCGCAATGGCGGTGGATCCGGGAGACCGTGCGCGCTGCCAACGCGAAGCGCGGCGCGCCCTGCGCCGTGCTCAATCTCTTCGCCTATTCCGGCGGCTCGACGATGGCCGCCGCGATGGCCGGCGCATCCGTCTGCCACCTCGACGCTTCGCGCGGCATGGTGCAGTGGGCGAGCGAGAACGCCGCGCTCAACGACGTCTCCGCTGTGCGCTGGATCGTGGACGATGCGCACAAGTTTCTCGTTCGCGAGGCGAAGCGGGGGCGCCGCTACGACGGCATCATCCTCGATCCGCCCACCTTCGGGCGCGGCGAGGGAGGCGAGATGTACAAGATCGAGCGCGACCTGCCCGAGACGCTGGCCTTGTGCCGGGCGCTGCTGAGCGATGCGCCCCTGTTCATGCTCTTCAGCGCCCATACCCCGGGCCTTTCGCCGCAAGTCGGCGGGAACCTCCTCGCGCAGGCCATGGACGGCCAGCGCGGCGAGATCGAGACGGGCGAGATGCTGCTCACGGGCGGCGCGGGCGTCCTGCCGCTTCCGAGCGGCACCTTTGCGCGCTGGTGCCAGTTGGCAAAATGATAAACGTATGTCGAGCCCTGTCGGAAGAAGGATTCAGGGTTCAGGATTCAGGAAACTTGCCCTAAGCAAGCCCTGAGCTTGTCGAAGGGCGCGTCGAAGGGCTTTGTCGATTCAAAATCCTAATCCTAATCGTAATCGTAATCGCAACCGAAACTAGGAGCGAGAGTGGGAGCAAGTGTGCTGAAAAGGATCAAGCAAATGGGTGCGACAGTGTTGTTGGGCGTCTTGGCGCTCTACGCGCTGGTCTGCGTGCTGTTGTCCTCGGGTTGCGTGGCGAACCGCCTGATGTTCCATCCGCCTGCGGCGACCTACGGATGGAAATCGCCGGGCGTCGTGAAGCTCGACACGCCGACCGGTCCGGTCGCGGCGCTCTGGCTTGAAAACACGGCGTCCGACAAGGTGCTGGTCTACTTCCACGGCAACGCGGAGGATCTCGGCCACGGCTATCCCGTTTACGTGGCGTTTCGCGACGCCGGGATGTCCGTGCTGTGCATCGAATATCCCGGCTACGGACCGAGCGCCGGCGCTCCATCCGAGAAGGGCGCCTACGCGAGCGCCGACGCGGCGCATGCCTTCCTGACGCAGACTCGGGGCATCGCGGAGACGAACCTCGTCGTGATGGGCCTCTCCATCGGCGGCGGTCCGGCGTGCTATTTCGCCGAGAAGCATCCCGCGGTGGACGGACTCGTCCTGCAAAGCGCCTTCACCAGCGCGTTCCGGACGGTGACGCGCATTCGCATTCTTCCCGTCGATCCGTTTCCCAACATCGCCCGCATCGGGCGCATCCCGTGCCGCAAGCTGTTTTTGCACGGGACGGCGGACACGATCGTGCCCCATTCGCATGCCGTGGCGCTTGCCGAAAAAGCCGGCGAGCCGAAAACGCTCGTCGACGTGCCCGGCGCGGGTCACAACGACTTGGTCGCCGTGATGGGTTTCGAACGCTACGTGGCGCTCGTCGCGCAGTTCGTCAAAGGCGAGTGATCCGCACGGGGACGCCCATCGCGGCGAGCTCACGTTTCAGCATGGGAATTGTCCATTCTCCGGTGTGGAGCATGCCGGCGACGATGGCGGCGTCGGCATGGCCTTCGAGGAAGGCGTCGCGGAGGTGCGCAGCGTTGCCCGCGCCGCCGGAGGCGACGACGGGGATGCGAACGGCATCGGCGATGAGGCGCGTGATCTCGAGCTGGAAGCCGGCGCGCGTGCCGTCGGCGTCCACGGAGTTGACGACGATTTCGCCGGCGCCTTCGCCTTCGGCGCGCCGGGCCCAGTCGACGGCGTCGAGGCCGGTGCGGTTGCGGAAGCCGCGGGTGGTGATCTCATAGCCCGAGGGGCAGCGCGCGAGGTCGTTCGTCTTCACGGGATCCATGCCGAGTACGACGCATTGGGCGCCGAAGGCGCGCGCGCCTTCGCCGATAAGCGCGGGGTTGGCGACGGCGAGGGAGTTGACGGAGACTTTTTCCGCGCCGGCGAGGAGGACGGCGGCCATGTCCTGGAGGGAGGAGACGCCGCCACCGACGGCGAAGGGGATGCGGATGGCGCGTGCGACGTTGCGGACCATCGCGAGGTCGGTCTTGCGGCCCTCGGCGGAGGCGGTGATGTCGTAGACGACGAGTTCGTCGCAACCGTCTTCGTAGTAGCGGGCGGCCATCTCGACGGGATCGCCGAGAACGACGTTGTTCGCGAACTTGACGCCCTTGGTGACTTTGTGGTCGATCACGTCAAGGCAGGGGATGATGCGGCGGGTGAGCATAGGAATTACAAATTACAAATTACGAATTACAAATTACGAATTTCGAATTGCGGATTGGGATGAGTGATGATGAATCGCGAATCGGATCTCCGGCAGCGTTGGTGCAAGCTTCGTCGGCTGTGGGAGGTACAAGAAAAAAAACTATACCATGCCCGAGGGCGGAAGGGAATTCCGTTTTTCAGAACAGTCGCAACAGGGGTGGGCGTCAACATAGTTGCCGCCCCGAAGGGTTCAGGGAAAAGGGTTCAGGGTTCATGCTTAATCGCATGATTGTGGCTGAACAAAATCATAATCCTAATCGTGATCGATACGAAGGGCGCGCAGGCCCTGCGCGCCGCCGGGCAACCCGTCGTAGCCGGGTTGGTACT
>JAAZAI010000178.1 GCA_012514445.1 Lentisphaerota bacterium | reverse complement strand
TCACGACGCCCGAGACGATGTCGTCGACGTAGGTGAAGTCGCGCCGCATCTTCCCGTGGTTGAACACCTGGATCGGCCGGCCGGCGAGCATCGCCTCGGTGAAGAGCCACAGCGCCATGTCCGGCCGTCCCCACGGACCGTACACCGTGAAGAACCGGAGCCCGACGGTCTGCAGGCCGAAGAGGTGCGAATACGTGTGCGCCATCAGCTCGTTGGACTTCTTCGTGGCCGCGTAGAGGCTCACCGGATTGTCCACGCGATCCTCCTCGGAAAACGGGATCTTCACGTTGCCGCCGTAGACGCTCGAGCTCGACGCGTAGACGAGGCGCGGCACCTGGTGATGGCGGCAGCATTCGAGGATGTTGACGAACCCCTCGAGGTTGCTCTTCACGTACGCGCCGGGATTCGTCAGCGAATACCGCACGCCCGCCTGCGCCGCGAGGTTGCAGACGACGTCGAACTTCCCGGCGGCGAAGACGCGCTCGAGCGCCGCGGCGTCGCAGATATCGACGCGATGGCCCTGATACCCCTCGAGCGCCTCGAGCCGCGCGTGCCGGGCTTCCTTGAGCGCGACGCTGTAATAGTCGTTGAAGTTGTCGATGCCGACGACCTCGTGCCCCTCCGCGACCAGCCGTTCGGCCAGATGCATGCCGATGAAGCCGGCCGCCCCCGTGACAAGTACTCTCATGCTCGTTCTCCTCGAAGCCGCTTGAAATGGCTACAAGCCTAGCCGAATCAGGAGGTGGAATCAAGAATGAAGTCCCTTGCCAAGACCTTGTCCCGAGAGGGAAATCCCGAGTTCGCCACAGTAATGAAAGTCCTCGATGCGGTCGGATTGAAGCTCAACGCCGTGCCCGGATGAGGCAGTCGGGAGCCGATCTCGCCACGGATGGTCAAGCCGCTTGAAGTTTGTGCCGAATCATGTGAGTCCGCGAGCCGCTTTCAACGCATCAAGCCTTTCGCGAAGTTTTGGGGAAGCCATCGGCAGGTCTTTATCGTATTCCCAATACTCGATGATGGATTCGATTTTCTCGACAGTCACGATTTAGTCTGCAAGGAGAATCTCAAGGAGGTCGAAGGTCGAAATGGTTTTGATGTCAAAAGCTTTTCCGGTTTCTCGTAAATTCTTGTCATCGCTGACGACAAAGCCAGGAATCGCAAATGCTACGGCGAGGGCTTCAAGGTCAGCAGGAGAAGGCCCCGGTTTCGCCTCGGCGACATAAACGTCATCGACATAGTTGCGAAGGAACGACATTGCCTCGTCCACTGTGCTCTTCTTTCGTCCTTTTGGCATGTAGGTGCCTGAGGCGATCTCATTTTGAATTTCGTTCTCGCTGATCCAGTGAAACTTGCTTCGCAACCGTGGGCTTCCGAGATGTTCGGTGACCAAGCGTTTGATGACGAAGATTTTGTAATGCGGAGGTTTCCCGAAAGCCCTCCCAAGAAGAGGGCGGACGCTACGGGCCAATCGAAAATAGGCGCAGGTATCGAGAATGTAGAGGCTTGGCGCCGCGGGCTTGGTCTCGCGGCTCATATGGAAGCCTTTCTGAACGCCTCCAAAAGCGCGAGGGAATCCGGCAACGGATAGTCAAGCACTTGGTGAATGAAAGAAACCGCATCATCGAGGTGCATGTTGCAGTATTCGCGCATAGCCGCGAAAAACGGAGTCTTGAATTTGCTGGCAGTCGCCTCGATGTAGTCCACCGGGGTCGGCTCATGCGTCTTGAAAAGTTCTTGGGAGATGGCGCCGAGTCTCTTTTCAAGGTTTGTGGTTGCGCCGTGGATGGCCGCAGGAATGTCCGTGTGTTCGAGGCCGCCGTTCTCTTCGTACCGGGCAATCGCCTTGGTCACGGTGGTCGGCGAGATTCTCCGTCCTTCGGCAATCTTCAGAATCGTCGAGATCAGCGCCTGTTCCGTGGTGGCCGACCGCAACTTCTTT
>JAAZAI010000177.1 GCA_012514445.1 Lentisphaerota bacterium | reverse complement strand
ATGATCGCGACCTGGGCGATCTCGGTGTGCTCCTTGACGCGCTTGGCCTGCTTGGCGATGGCCTCGACGACGGCGGAGGTGGCCTTGTCGATGCCGCGCTTTAGGTTCATCGGGTTGGCCCCGGCGGTCACGTTGCGGAGGCCCTCGCCACCCTCGTGGTCAACAAGCTGCGCGGCACGCTCAACATCTGCGCCGTCAAGGCCCCCGGCTTCGGCGACCGCCGCAAGGCCATGCTCGAGGACATCGCCGTCCTGACCGGCGGCAAGATGATCTCCGAGGAGCTCGGCATCAAGCTCGACTCCATCAAGCTCGAAGACCTCGGCCAGGCCAAGCACATCACGATCGAGAAGGAAGCCACCACGATCGTCGAAGGCGCCGGCAAGACCAGCGACATCCAGGGCCGCGTCGCCCAGATCAAGCACCAGATCGAAGAGACCACCTCCGACTACGACCGCGAGAAGCTCCAGGAGCGCCTCGCCAAGCTCGCCGGCGGCGTGGCCGTCATCAACGTCGGCGCCGCGACCGAGACCGCCATGAAGGAGAAGAAGGACCGCCTCGACGACGCCCTGCACGCCACCCGCGCAGCCGTCGAAGAAGGCATCGTCCCGGGCGGCGGCGTCGCGCTGATCCGCTGCCGCAAGACCCTCGCCGCGGCCATCGCGAAGGAGGAAGGCGACTACAAGGTCGGCATGCAGATCATCTTCAACTGCCTCGAGTCGCCCCTGCGCCAGATCGTCGCCAACGCCGGTCGCCAGGAAGCCGCCCTCGTCGTCAGCAAGGTCGAGTCCTCCGCCAACAGCATGGGCTACGACGCCAGCGCCGACGAGTATGTCGACATGCTCAAGGCGGGCATCGTCGATCCGGCCAAGGTCACGCGCCTGGCCCTCCAGAACGCGTCCTCGATCGCCAGCCTCCTGCTCACCACGGAGTGCATGGTCACCGAGGTCCCCGAGAAGGAGAAGGCTCCCGCCATGCCCGCCGGCGGCGGCATGGACGGCATGATGTAGTCGGCACGGCGCCGCCCCGCGGCGCCACCCCCCGATTGCACGAGGCCCGCGCTCCAACGAGCGCGGGCCTTTTTTTGGTAGGGCGCGCAGGCCCTGCGCGCCGCCCCGCCGCCCGCAAGCCCGCCCGCAAGCAGAGACTGCTTGCGGGAAGAGGGTAAAACCTGCGGGAGCCTGCTCGCGAAGCGTTTTACACTCTCCCTGCGGCCAGGCCCTTGGCCGCCGCGGGCGCAGGCCGCTCCCACACACTCACACACTCCCACACCCCATACTCCCCATACTCCCCTACCCTCACACTCACGCACTCCGGACTATCATAAAAATGGAATGCACACTTGCAATGGAAGCTCAATGACGGTAGACTGCTTGATATTGATTTCCGATAGTCGAATCTTGTCACGATGAGCAATAGGGTGAATGTGTAATATGGCGGGAATATCATCTTCGTACGTGTTCTCCGCTGGGACGTGACGACCATGGACCGCATCGTCTTCTTCGACACGGAAGTCCATCCCGACAGCGGGAAGCTCCTCGACATCGGCGCCTGCGACACGGCGGGGCGCGAATTCCACGCCGCCTCCATCGCCGCCTTCCGCGACTTCGTCGGCGACGCCCCTTACGTCTGCGGCCACAATATCGTCCGCCACGATCTGAAACATCTGGACGGCGCCCTCGCCCGGGCCACGCCCATCGACACGCTCTACATCTCCCCGCTCCTCTTCCCCCGGCGTCCGCACCACAAGCTGCTCAAAGACGAGAAGCTCAGCAAGGACGAGCGCAACAACCCCCTCTCCGATGCGCGGAAGGCCCAGGGGCTCTTCGACGACGAGGTGACGGCGTGGCGGACGCTGCCACCCGCGCAGCGCGCGGTCTTCCGCGCCCTGCTCGCCCGCGAGCCCGGCTTCGGCGGTTTTTTCGCCTGGCTCGACGACACGCCGCCGCCGGAAGCGGCGCTCGCGGAGGCGATCGGCGACGCCTTCGCGGGACGCATCTGCGGCCACGCGCGCCTCGACGCCGGCATCGCCAACACGCCCGTGGAGCTGGCCTATTGCCTGGCGCTCGCCACGGGGACGGAGGACGCCGGTGACTACACCCTGCCGCCCTGGGTCTCGCGCAACTACCCGAAGACCTCGAACGCGCTGCGCCTGCTCCGGGGCGCACCGTGCGCGGAGGGCTGCGCCTGGTGCCGCGCCCGCCTCGACCCGCAGCGCGGACTGAAGCAGTTCTTCGGTTTCGACGCCTTCCGCACCTACGCCGGAGAGCCCCTCCAGGAACGCGCCGCCGCCGCGGCCGTCGAAGGGCGCTCGCTGCTGGCCGTGTTCCCCACCGGCGGCGGCAAGTCCATCACCTTTCAGGTGCCCGCGCTCATGGCCGGCGAGAACGAAAAGGCGCTCACCGTCGTCATCTCGCCCCTCCAGTCGCTGATGAAGGACCAGGTGGACAACCTCGAGGCCCGGGGCATCGTCCAGGCAGTGGCCATCAACGGCCTGCTCGACCCCATCGAACGGGCCAAGGCGCTGGCGCGCATCGCCGACGGCTCGGCGACGCTGCTCTACATCGCCCCGGAATCGCTCCGCTCCAAGACGATCGAACACCTTCTCCTCGGGCGCAACACCGTGCGCTTCGTCGTCGACGAGGCGCACTGCTTCTCCTCCTGGGGACAGGACTTCCGCCCCGACTACCTCTACATCGGCCGCTTCATCAAGGCGCTCCAGGAGCAGCGGCCCGGCGCCGATCCCATCGCGGTCTCTTGCTTCACCGCCACCGCCAAGCAGCGCGTCATCGAAGACATCCGGGACTATTTCAAGACGACGCTCGGCCTCGACCTCGAGGTCTTCTCTGCGCGTTCGCGCCGCGAAAATCTCCACTACGTTGTGCTCGAGAAGTCCGGTGACGACGAGAAATACGCCGCAACGCGGGAGCTGCTGCTCACGCGGGAATGCCCCGCGATCGTCTACGTGTCGCGCACGAAGCGAGCCGCCGAGCTCGCGGCGCGGCTCTGCGCCGACGGCATCGAGGCGCGCCCCTTCCACGGCAAGATGGACGCGCAGGAGAAAACCGCCAACCAGAACGTCTTCATGGCCGGCGATATCCGCGTCGTCGTCGCCACCTCCGCCTTCGGCATGGGCGTGGACAAGAAGGACGTCGGACTGGTCCTCCATTTCGAGATCTCGGACTCGTTGGAGAACTACGTGCAGGAGGCCGGGCGGGCCGGACGCGACGATGCGATCGAAGCCGAGTGCTTCGTGCTCTTCAGCGAGGCCGACCTCGACAAGCACTTCACCCTCCTCAACCAGACCCGCATCACCCCAAAGGAAATCGAGCAAATCTGGCGGGCGGTCAAGGAGATCACCCGCACGAGGCCCGTGGCGCATGAGTCGGCCCTGCAGATCGCCCGCAAGGCGGGCTGGGACGACATGGCCGGACCCGACATCGAAACCCGCGTCGTCACCGCCATCGCCGCGCTCGAAGAGTCCGGCCACCTCGTCCGCGGCCAGAACGCCCCCCACGTCTTCGCGAACAGCATCGCAGTCTCCACCATGGCCGAGGCGTCCGCCCGAATCGCCGCCTCCCCGCGCTTCCCCGACGAGGCGACCCGGTCCGACGCCGGCCGCCTGCTCTCGCGCCTCTTCTCCCAGAAGGCCGTCAAGGAGGCGGCGGGCGACGAGGCGGAGTCCCGCGTCGACTACCTCTCGGACATCCTCGGCATCGCGCCAGAACGCACGGTCAAGATCATCCAGCTTCTGCGGGAGGAGCGGATTCTCGAGGACGCCATGGATTTGATGGCGTTCGTCAAGCAGGGCGACGACGGACGCCGCGCCGCCAGGATCCTCGCCGAGCACATCGCCCTGGAACGCCAGCTCGCCGCCGAAATCGACCGAGAGGAGCGGCGCTACAACATCAAGGATCTCAACGAGCGTTTTATCGCCGCCGGCTGCGCCCAGTCGACGCCGGCCCGCCTCAACACCCTGCTCAACTATTGGGACATCAAGCGCCTCGCACGGCGGCGACGCGATGGCGGCCCGTCCTGCTTCGCCGCAGTCGTCCTGCTGGACAGGGATACACTGGAATCCGCCATCGACATGCGCGAACATGTCGCCGCGTTCATCGTGGCGCACCTCTGCGCAAAGGCCCGCGAGCAAGCCGGAGTCGACCCGCAGGAACCCCGCGAGAAGTCCTTCGTGACCTTCTCCCTACTCGGGCTGCTCAAGGACTACCAGGCCGAGAATCCCCTCTTCGCATCGAACGTCACCCAGCAGATCATCGAAGACACCCTTTTCTACCTGACCCGCATCGAGGCGATGAAAATCGAGGGCGGCTTCTTCGTTCTTTACAACAAGATGACGCTCCGCCGGCTCGAACGCGACATGCGGGCGCGCTACACCCGCGAGCACTACCGGCGCCTCGAAACCTTCTACGAAAACCGAGCCGCCCAAATCCACATCGTCGGCGAGTACGCCCGGAAGATGATCGACGACGAAAAGGCCGCGCTTGACTTCGTCGACGACTACTTCCACCTCAACTTCTCCTCTTTCCTCGACAAGCACTTCCAGCGGCGCCGCGGCGAGCTGCGCCGTTCCATCACGCCTCGGAAGTACCGCGAAATCTTCGGAACCCTCACCGATCCCCAGCGCCGCATCCTCGACGACAAGGAGTCCCCCGTCATCGTCGTCGCGGCGGGCCCGGGAAGCGGCAAGACGAAGACCCTCGTCCACAAGCTCGCCTCGCTACTCATGCTCGAAGAGGTCAAGCACGAGCAACTGCTCATGCTGACCTTCTCCCGCGCCGCCGCCACGGAATTCAAGGCGCGACTGATCGGGCTCGTCGGCAACGCCGCCAACTTCGTCGAGATCAAGACCTTCCACGCCTATTGCTTCGATCTCCTCGGCCGCGTCGGTGATCTCGACGCCGCCGGCGACATCGTCGGCAAGGCGGTTGAAGCGATCGCAAACGGTGACGTCGAGCCCAACCGCATCGTCAAGGCCGTCCTCGTCGTCGACGAGGCGCAGGACATGGACGAGCACGAGGCGGCGCTCGTGCGGGCGCTCATGGCCCGAAACGAGGGCATGCGATTGATCGCCGTCGGCGACGACGACCAGAACATCTTCGCCTTCCGCGGCTCCGACGCGCGCCATCTCCGCGAGTTGCTGACCGAAGCGGGCGCCGTGAAATACGAGCTGGCGACAAACTTCCGCTCGGCCCCGAACCTCGTCGCCTTCGCGAACCAATTCGCGAGCGCCATCCCCAACCGTCTCCGAAGCCTCCCGATGACGTCGGCGCGCCAAACCGACGGCGCGATCGCCGTCGTCCAAATGGAGGGGACCGCCTTCGTCGAGCCTCTCATCGACGTGATCCGCAAGAACGGGCTCTCCGGCTCCACCGGCGTTCTGACCAAGACCAACCAGGATGCGGAGGCCATCGCCGGCCTGCTGGCCGCCAGCGGCTACAACGCGCGCCTCATCCAGTCCAACGAAGGCTTTTCACTCGAAGACCTCGCCGAAGTCCGTTTCTTTCTTAACCAGGTCGGCTCCTGCGGCGCCATCCCGGACGAGCGGTGGGAGGAGGCCCGGCGCGTGCTCACGATGCGCCATCCTGACGGCCAGGGCGTCGATCTCTGCAAGAACATCCTCTCAGCCTTCGAAACCGCCAATCCCACCCGCAAGTACCGGGGGGACTTCGAGATGTTCCTGAGGGAGTCCCGCATGGAGGACTTCATGGGCAACGTCCCCGGCGACGTCATCCTGGTCTCCACGATGCACAAGACGAAGGGGCGCGAATTCGACACCGTGTTCATGCTGGCCCCCGATCCGGGACGCTTCACGGCCGAGGAATTGCGCCTGTGGTACGTGGCGCTGACACGAGCCAGGACGAAACTCGTGATCCTCACCAACTCCACGGTGTTTGATGGCATCCATGCCTCTGATGTTCAGCGCGTCGCGCAGCCCGGAGGTACCGAGGAGCCGCGGAGCTTCCCGGTCTTCCTGTCCTTCCGCGACATCTACCTTGACGCGACCGCCGCGCTGGATCGCTGGATTGAGACGACGCGATCCGGCGATCCGCTGCTTGCCGACGCCAAGGGCATGATGCTGCCTGGTGGAACGGCCGCCGTCGTCTACTCCAAATCATTCTGCGAGCGGCTGCGCGGCTACGAGCTGCGCGGCTACCGGCCGAGTTCGGGACGCGTGGAGTTCATCGTCTGGTGGCGGGACCGGGCCGATGGCGCCGAGCACCGCATCATCCTCCCCAGCCTGATCCTCTCGAAAGCCGCTGGTTCCTGAAGGTATGCGCTCTTCGGATAGGCGTCGATCGTTCCGCGCCCGAGAGGCAGGGAATGCGTGAGGGCGTGAGTTCGCTTTGACTGCTCGGACGGGGGCAGGGTTCTTCGTCGCGTCAGCGTCAGGAGGATCGCATCGTCGCCGCGAGGAAGTCGTCATGGCTGAGGTCGATGCCGCTGTGGTGGAGGCGGGCGGCACGGGCGGTGTAGAGGGCCGAGAGGACGGGCTGACGATCCACGCACCTGGCGAAGTGGAGGAACCGGTGGCAGTTGGGGCAGAGTCCCACGAGGTTGGCGTAGACGTCGAGGCTGTTGACGAACGCGGACTGGCGGCTCAGCGGAATGAGAAGGTGGCCTTCGAGATAGTTCCGGTCCGACGCCTCGGCGATGAAGGTGGCGTGGGCGGGGTTGACTTCGCACAGGAATCGGGCGCCGGCAAGCGCCTGCTGGACGATGATGCGGTCGCGCACCCAGGCGGACGCCGCCGTCTGCCGCTTCCGCGGCGATACGGACGCGGCGACGGGAATGTCGAGCTTCTGGATGACTTCCGGCTTCGCGAGAGCGGCGTCGGCGTCGGTGGCGAACTCGATGTAGCGGTTGAGCCCGGCGGTGTACATGCGATTGCCCTTCTCGTCTTGCGCCACGAAATCGGGCAGCGTCATGAGAAACGTCCGCAGCGCCAGCAGTTCGGCGAGTGATTCCACCTCGAAGATGGAACCCTCAAGCCTCCCCGCCTCGCGCAGATAACGCTCGACCGTCCGCAACGACGTGTTGTAGTGCGTCGCCGTCCTCTCCGATACACCCCTCACCTCGATCAAATACCGGCGGAAGTACTGCTTCAGCATGGTGGTTGCTCCTCCATCGGCAGTAAGATACCAGAAGTCAGGCTGGACGGGAAACTTGAAACTGGAAACTCGAAACTGGGGGCTAGGTTCTAGGTACTAGGGGCTGGCGGCTAGTTTCCCAATCTTAATCGTAATCCTAATCCTAATCTTAATCCCCAACTCGGCGATGCTGTCGTGGCGGCGTTGAAACGGGGGGCGAGGTGAGATCAAGATTAAGAGTAAGAGTAAGATTACGAGTATGACGATTGGTCGACAAAGCGACAAAGTATCCCCTACAGCCTTGCCCCCTACAGCCTCTCTTCCCTAGCCTACTCACGCACTCCCGCTCATGCTTCCCATCTTTCCGCTTGCGCTTTTCAGTCAATTGAGTAAAAATACTCAGCATGAAGAGCAAAAATGATTCTCGCGAACCCTATCGGCGCCCTCAGGGCGCGGTGCTCGCGGCCCGGCTGAACGAACCGCGGCGATTCATCCAGGTGCTGGCGGGACCTCGCCAGGTCGGCAAGTCCACGCTGGTTCAGCAGGTCGTCGAGGACCTCGACCGCCCTGTGCGTCTGGCCAGCGCGGACGAGCCGATGCTGCGCGGCCCGGACTGGATCGCGCAGCAATGGGAGGCGGCGCGACTGGCCAACGGCCCAGCGGGCTCCGTGCTGGTCCTCGACGAAATCCAGAAGATCCCGGGCTGGTCGGAAGCCGTCAAGCGCCTGTGGGACGAAGACACCCGGAGCAAGCGCCCGCTCCAGGTGGTGCTGCTCGGCTCGGCGCCGCTGCTGTTCACGCAGGGGCTGACCGAAAGTCTGGCGGGACGCTTCGAGGTGATCGTCCTGCCGCACTGGGGCTACGCCGAAATGAAGGCCGCCTTCGGCTGTACGCTGGGCGAGTATGTCTTCTACGGCGGCTATCCCGGCGCGGCGCCGCTGATCCGCGACCCCGCGCGATGGACGCGATACATTCTGGACAGCCTGATCGAGACCTCGATCTCGCGCGACGTGCTGCTCCTCACCCGCGTGGACAAGCCCGCCTTGTTGCGAAGGCTGTTCGAGCTGGCCTGCCGCTATTCGGGGCAGGTGCTCTCCTACACCAAGATGCTGGGGCAGTTGCTGGACGCGGGCAACACCACCACGCTGGCCCACTATCTGGAGCTGCTGGCCGGAGCGGGAATGGTCTGCGGACTGCCCAAGTTCGCCGGGGACGTGGCGCGCAGCCGGGGGTTCAGTCCGAAGCTCCAGGTCCTCAACACCGCGCTGATGACAGCGACTTGCGGCTGCACGCTGGACGAAGCCCGGGTCGATCGGGAATTCTGGGGCCGGCTGGTGGAGTCCGCCGTGGGCGCGCATCTGGCCGCCGCCGCCCTCTGCGGCGACTGCAAGCTGCATTACTGGCGCGATGGCAATTTCGAGGTGGATTTCATTGTCCAGGCTGGCCGCCGTTTGACCGCGATCGAAGTCAAAAGCGGTCGCGCCCCGCTGGCCCATCCCGGGACCGAGGCGTTCGCCAAAGCCTTCAAACCCAAGCGCCGCCTGCTCGTGGGGGGAGACGGCATTGCCCTTGAGGATTTCCTTTCGCACCCGGTTGCACAGTGGCTGGGGGCGTGAGCGGGAGCGAGAGGTCGGAGTGCGTGAGAGCGTGAGTTGGCTAGGGGCTAGGGGCTAGCGGCTAGGTTCTAGGGAAACTTTGTCGCAAACTTTGTCGTAAGCTTTGTCGATTTGCACAGGTATGCCCAAACGCTTCGCAAGCAGGCTCCCGCAAGTTTCACCCTCTTCCCGCAAGCAGTCACTGCTTGCGGGCGGTTCTGTCGAGGGTTCAGGGGTCAGGGTTCAGGACTAACGCACTCTCGCGAGATCGACAAAGCTCTCGCGACAAAGATAACTCACGCACTCACGCTCTCACGCTCTCCCCCCCCCCCCGCGTTGCGTCCAGCCGCCGCTTCCTGTTATACTCGCCGCATGAAGAAACACGTCAAGGTCGTCATCGTCGGCGCGGGCAGCGCCGGGCTCTCCGCCCTCCGGCAGATCCGGCAGCAGACGCAGGACTACATCATCGTCGACAAGGGGCCGCTGGGCACGACGTGCGCCCGTGTGGGCTGCATGCCCTCGAAGGCGCTCGTCCACGTCGCCCGCCAGTTCCACGGACGGCATGCGTTCGACGAAGCGGGGCTGCGCGGCGCCGAGGGCCTCGCCATCGATCTGCCGGCCGTCCTCGCACACATCCGCCGCCAGCGCGACCGCTTCGCCGGCTCGATGGCGCAGGTCACGCGCGAGCTCGCCGGCGACCGGCTCGTCATCGGCGAAGCCCGGCTGCGGGGACCGCGGACCGTGCAGGTGGGCGCGACCGTCTACGAGGCGGAGGCCGTCGTCCTCGCCACCGGGGCGTCGCCCGTGGTGCCCGAGGACTGGCGGCGGCGCTTCGGCAACCGCCTGCTCACCTACGACTCGCTCTTCGACCAGGAGACGCTGGCGCCGCGGATCGCCGTCCTGGGCCTCGGCCCCATCGGGCTGGAGCTGGGCCAGGCCCTCGCCCGCCTCGGCCTGGACGTCGTCGGCTACAGTTCGCGGCCGATGATCGGCGGAATCACCGATCCCGAAGTCAACGCGGCGGCGCTGGCCGCGCTGCGCGCCGAGTTCCCCGTCCACGTCGGCGCGCGCGCCGGACTCGAGGTCGACGGCAACGCGATCCGCGCGGGGGAGGGTCCGCACGCCGCCACGGTGGATCAGGTGCTGATCGCCACCGGCACACGCCCCAGCCTGCACGACCTCGGGCTGGGGACGCTGGGCGTGCCGCTCGACGACCGCGGCGTCCCGCCCTACGATCCCCAGACCCTGCAGGTCGCGGATCTGCCCGTCTTCATCGCCGGCGACGTGAACAGCCATCGACCCATCCTCCACGAGGCGCTCGACGACGGCTTCATCGCCGGACGCAACGCGCTCGCGGCCTCGCCGCGCCACTACTGCCGCCGTGCGCCGCTGAAGATCGTCTTCTGCGAGCCGCAGATCGTCGCCGCGGGCCGGACGCTGGCCGCGCTCGACGGGCGCGACGTCGTCATCGGGTCCGTGGACTTCGCCGACCAGTCGCGCGCGTTGATCGAGGGGACGAACCGCGGCTTGATGCGCCTCTATGCGGACGCCGCCACGGGCGTGCTGCTCGGCGCCGAGGCGGCCTGCCCCGGCGCGGAGCATTTCGGCCACATGCTCGCGTGGGCGGTCCAGCGCGGCATGACCGTCGCCGAGATGCTTCAGCTCCCCTTCTACCATCCCGTCGAGGAGGAGGCGATCCGATCGGCGCTGCGGGACGCTGCGGAGCAGCTCCACGGCGCCGCCGCCCCGATCGGCCCGGCCCTCTGCACCAGCGCCCCGGAGACGCCGCTGCGCTAGCAATCGGTCAAGCGGGGGAAGTAAGTGCTGGACGGCACTCGGGCTGGCATGGTAGTCTATCCGCATGTCTTCGGTAGGGTAGCGACTCGACCTATCCAACGCTTCCTTCCGCAATGGAAGGAGAAAACGAGTGGGGATCCACATGCGTAACGACTTGACGCTGGTGATGCCGGTCTACAACGAGGCGGAATGCATCGGCCCCGTCGTGGCCGCCTGGCTGGAGCGACTCCAGGAAACGGTGCCAAAGTTCCGGCTACTCGTGATCAACGATGGATCGCGCGACGGCACGACCCGTGCGCTCGATCCCTTTCGCGGGCGCCCGGACGTCGACGTGATCGACAAGGCGAACTCCGGCCACGGCCCCACCATCCTCATGGGCTATCGGAGAGCCGTCGAAAACTCCAACTGGGTCTTCCAGTGCGACAGCGACGACGAGATTCCGCCCGACGATTTTCCGGCGTTCTGGCAACGGCGCGACGAGGCGGACGCCATCATCGGCGTCCGGCAGAACCGCGCGCAGCCGCTGGCGCGAAAAATCATCAGCGCGGCCAGCCGTGGAACAGTGCGCGCGATCTACCGGGGCGGCGTTCGCGACGTGAACTGCCCGTTTCGCCTGATGCGCGCCTCGGCGCTCGCGCCGCTGCTGCCGAAACTGGCCGACGACACCTTCGCGCCCAACGTCATCCTCTCGGGGCTCTTCGCGCTGCACGGGCTGCACATTCTCAATCTTCCCGTCGCGTACCGCCCCCGGCGCACCGGCACGGTCTCGCTGGCGAAGTTCAGCCTCTGGAAGAAGGCGTTCAAGGCGTTCAGGCAGACCGTCGGGAACCGATGGAGCAAGCCATGTTGAAGACGCGGCATTTGATTCTGGGCGCAGGGCCCGCCGGATTGGGCGCGGCCCTGCGGCTTCAGGAGGCCGGCGTCGACTGGCTGATCTGCGAGCGAGAGGCGGAGCCCGGAGGACTGTCGGCTTCGTTTGTCGACGAGCGGGGCTTCACCTGGGACTATGGCGGACACGTCCTGTTCTCCCACTACGAGACCTTCGACAAGCGCATCAACGCGGCGCGTCCGCACGCGGGGGCCTGGCTGGACCATCGGCGCGAAAGCTGGATCTGGCAGGGCGACCGCTTCATCCCGTATCCGTTCCAATACAACCTCCACCGGCTGCCCCCGGAAGGCGCCGCCGCCTGCCTGCGCGGCGTCGAAGAGGCCCTGCGCGTCCGCCACGACACGCCTCCGGCCAACTTCCGGGAGCTGCTGCTGCGGTCGTTCGGACTGCCGATCTGCGAACACTTCATGTTCCCCTACAACGACAAGGTCTGGGCGTGGCCGCTCAACGAAATGGACTGCGATTGGATCGGCGAACGCGTCGCCATGCCCGACATCGCCCGGATCCGCGCCGGCTTCGAGCAGCGGCGCGACGACAAGAGCTGGGGGCCCAACAACGCATTCCGCTTCCCCGACCGCGGCGGAACCGGGGCGATCTGGAAGGCGCTCGCCGACGGACTCCCGCCCGAACGCCTCCGCTTCCGGGCGGAAGCCGTGGCCGTCGACGCATCCGCCCGCACGGTCCGGTTCCGCGGCGGCGACGTCATCGGCTACGACGCCTGCATCTCCACGATCCCGCTCGACCAGCTCGCCGCGCTCGCCGACGATCCCGCGCTGACGCCGCGCATCCCCTTGCGCGCCTCCGCCACGCGCGTCATCGGAATCGGCCTGGCCGGGACGCCGCCGCCCGACATCCGCACCAAATGCTGGATGTACTTCCCCTGCGCCAACAGCCCCCACTACCGCGTCACCGTCTTCAGCAACTACAGCCCCTCCCATGTGCCGGGCCCCGGTCCGCAGTGGTCGCTCATGGCGGAAGTCTCCGAAAGCCCGGTCAAGCGCGTCGATGCGGACGGGCTCGTCCAGACATGCGTCAACGCCCTTGTCGAGGACGGCCTGATCCCCGATCCCGCGCAAATCGTCTCGACGACGATGCGGCGCGTGCCCTACGGCTACCCGACGCCCTTCCTCGGCCGCAAGGCGTGCGTCGCCGAGCTGCTCGCCGCGCTGGAGGCCCGGAGTCTCTACAGCCGAGGACGCTTCGGAGCCTGGACGTACGAAGCGGGCAACATGGACCACGCCTTCATGCAGGGCTATGAATGCGTCGGCCGGCTTCTGAACGGCGGCGGGCCGGAATGCGAGCCGACGCTCAACACGCCCCACGTCGTCAACAGCCGTTACAATCCCGAATCGGAGGCCTTCCATGCGCCCGCCAAGCCGTGACCGCACCCCCGCCGCGCCGAACGCGGAAAGCGGCGTCCCCGTCTTCCACATCCCCTCCCTGCTCGCCTACGTCTCGACAGCCTGCGTACTGAGCCTCGCCCTCTGGATCCCCTTCGCTCCCGCGCGCTTCGCCTCCGCTCTGGCGCTGGCGGCCGTCTTCCCCGGCTACGCGCTGCTGCGGTTCACGCGCATCGATCTCGCGCCTCTCGAACGCTTCGCCCTGGCCGTCACGGTCGCGCTCAGCGCGAGCACCGTCGCGATGCATCTGGCCGGATCGCTGCTCCACCGCGCCGACCCCGCGTTCATGCGACTGGTGCTGGGCGCACTCGCCATCGGAAGCGCGATCCTCGCCGGAGCAGGCGCCCCCGCGCCAGGCGAAAGGCCGCCGCGCCGGTTCTCCGCCGCCTCCGCCGCAACGCTCGCGCTGTGCCTGGCCTTCTCGCTCGCGATCACCTTCCTCTCCCACTACATCACGCCGGACAACTGGCCGGGAACGCTCAAGGACAACAGCAAGTATCTCTTCATCATCCCGGAGCTTCAGGTCCACATCCCGCCGAACAACGTCTTCTTCCTCCCCGAAGGCGCCCAGCCCCTGGGCTACTACTACTTCCTCCACCTCGCGATGGCCGTCCTGGCCAACGCCGGCGGCGTCTCCGTCACCACCGCCTTCCTCGCAGGCTGCCTGCTGGTGACGGCGCTCAGCGCGCTCGTCCCCTTCATCGTCGTCCAGGCGCTCTTCTCGGAGCGCGCCGCCCGGTGGGCCACGTTCCTGCGCACGTTCATCGGCGGCTTCGACTGGATACCCTACTGCCTGCTCCTCACGATCGCCAACGCCCTCGAGAACCGCCCGTGGACGTGGATGCAGCTCACCTTCTGCGACGAGCAGTGGAACGCCTGGTTCGGATCCCGGGTGATCGTGCCGCTCACGCACCACTGGTGGTTCCCGCAACATGAATTCGCCCTCGTCGTCTCGCTGGCCTGGGTCCTGCTCCTCTTCCGCAAGCCCGCTTGGCGACTCTGGCTCCTCGTCATGCCGCCGCTGCTCGTGATGATGGCGGGCTGCTCGGTCTACTACACGCTCGCCGCCGCCCCCGCCTACGGCGTCTACATCTTGGCGTGCATCTGGCGCAAGCGCTACCGCGCGGCGCTCGGCGCCTCCGCCGCGGGCGCCGTGGCGCTGCTCCTCGGCGCCCCCTACATCCGCGAACTCCTCGCCGCCGCCCAGCGCCCCTCGGGCGGTTTGAGCTTCGGCATCGTCCAGTCCCTCCGGTATCCGCATGAATGGTTCGGCTGCGCGTTCGCCGAGCGTTTCCTCGGCGTCAACGCCTGGACGAAGCTGCTCGACCTCCCTCTCAACTACTTCCTGGAATACGGACTCAACGCCATCGGCCTGGCGGCGTTCCTGCGCTGGGCGAGGAGGACGCGCTGGACGGCGCGCCCCGACCACGCCTTCTTCTTCACCCTTGGCGGCGTCGCCTTCCTCCTCGCGACGTTCGTCCGCGCCAAGCAAGGATGCAACGAATTCGGCTACCACGCCCACCAGGCCAGCATGGCCGTGGCCATCGCGTTGACCGCCCAGTGGCTCGCGGCGAAGACGGAGGCGAAGTCCTGGCGCTCCTGGCAGATCGCGCTTGTCGCCCTGGCGCTGCTCATCTCCCTCGCCGAGACCCACTGGGGCATCCGCCGGGTGCGAGGCCACATCCTCCGCATCCCGCCGGAACGAGTCCACCCCGTGGCCCGCATGGCCAAGGAGGTGCGGGCGAAGCTCCCCGCCAACGCCGTCGTGCAGGGCATCCCGAGCTTCGACGGCATCTACCGGCCCCAAGCCTACTACCTGCCCGGAGCCGTGATCGCGGACACCTTCGACGCCGCGACCTTCGCCGCCGATCCGGCGCGCTTCGCGGACACCCACAACCTGATCCTCAACGGCTTCGCCACGCCGGATCCGGCTCTCGGCTACGCCGTCTTCTTGCATCTCGGCGTCACGCACGTGATCGTCGGACGCCACGAGTCCGATTTCCTGCGGGAACATGCGAAGAGCGACGCCGGACTCCAGAAGTTCGCCAACTCCGGCTACTTCGTCCCGGTCTACGTCTCGAAGGACGTCTCCCTCTACGCCTTGAAGCCCCTGGCGAATCCGCCCAGGCTCCAGCTCAAGCCCCCGCCGTAGCCGTAGCCCAAGCATTTGTTTGACTTGCCCGGTGCGTTGGACGATAATGGCCGGCAGTTTTGCATTATCAACCGGGAGAACTGCCGAATGCACGTCAAGCCCCTCGTCGTCTTCTGGGGCGCGGCCCTCGCCGCGCTCGCCCTGCGCGCCGCACCCTACGAAGGCGCGGACTTCCGCGAGATCATCGCCACCGCGAAGCGCCAGGCGCAGCCCGCCGTGCTCTACGTGACCTGCATCACCGAAAGCACCGAGCGCGGCAAGCTCGCCTCGAAGTCCGTCTCCGGCAGCGCCTTCACGATCTCCGCCGACGGCGAGTTCGTCACCAACTGGCACGTCGTGGACAAGGCCACGTCGATCCGCTGCCTGATCTCCGACGGCCGCCACTTCGAGGCCGACTGCATCGGCGCCGACAAGTCCATGGACATCGCCCTCTGCAAGCTCCGCCTCAAGCCGGGCGAAACGGTGCCCTTCGCCGCCTTCGGCAGCTCCGCCGAGGTCGAGGAGGGGTCGTTCGTCATCGCCCTCGGCGCGCCCTGGGGCCTCAACCGCTCGCTCACTTTCGGCACCGTCTCCTGCGCCAAACGCTACATCGACGGCCACAGCGAATACGTGCTCTGGATCCAGACGGACGCCTCCATCGGCCCCGGCAACTCGGGCGGGCCGCTCGTCAACACCGCCGGCGAGGTCATCGGCATCAACGCGCTCGGCACGATGCTCGGAACCGCCAACTTCGGCTTCGCCATCCCGGCCGACGACGCCCGCGTCATCCTCGAGCGGCTGCGCGCCAACGGCAAGGTCAACTGGTCCTGGAGCGGCATCCGCCTCCAGCCCCTCCACGACTTCCAGCGCGACATGTACTTCGACGCCACCAACGGCGTGATCGTCGCCGGCACCGACCCCGACAGCCCCGCCCGCGCGGCCGGGCTCCTGCCCTCCGACCGCATCGTCCGCCTCAACGGCGCGCCCGTGACGGTCCTCACAGACGAGGATCTGCCCGCCGTTCGTCGTCAGTTCGGCCTGCTTCCCGACGCCGACCCCATCACGCTCGAAATCGTCCGCGCCGGCGCGCCCGCGACCGTCGTCATCGCGCCGCGCGCCAAGGGCGCCGTCGAGGGTGAAGAGCGCGAATTCCCGCGCTGGGACTTCTCGGCCAAGGCGATCAACCAGTTCGAAAACCCCGACCTCTTCCTGCGCCGCCAGCAAGGCGTGTTCGTCTTCGGTCTCAAGCGCAACGGCAACGCCAGCTCGCAGCTCGAGCGCGACGACATCGTCCTCGCCGTGGACGGCGCGCCGATCGCCACCCTCGACGATCTCTCCGCCGAGCACAAGCGCGCGCTGGAGAACATCCAGACGAAGCACAAGGCGCTGCTGACGGTCCTGCGCAACGGCAGGCCCCGCCACGTCGTCATTGACTTCTTCAAGGACAACGAATGAACCCCGGAGTCCAAACCAACATGAAAATCAATCCCCTCGGCCTTTCCTTCGCCCTCGCCGCCCTGCTCGCCTCCACCGCCGCCTTCGGCGCCTCCGCAGAGGAGCAGGCGAAGACCCGGCGCCTCAAAGCCGCCGCCGACCACGTCCTCGCCGGCTCGGTCGCCATCGCCATCACGCCGAAGCTCGACGGCGTCGAAGAGCCGATCCTCTCCCCCGTCAGCGAGAAATGCCCCAACTGCGGGCGCTACCATTCCTTCGGCCTCTCGAGCGCGCTGGAGTACGAGCGCTCCATCCCGCAGACCGGCTTCCTGCTTCCCGGCGGCCACGTCCTCTGCCGGGACCTCTGCCTCAACCCCGAGAACATCGCCTCCATCGAGGTGCGCAAGGGCGAGGCGACGGCGGCGGCGACGCTGGCGAAGGTCTTCGTCGAGCAGAAGGCCGTCCTGCTCAAGCTCGCGGACCCCCTGGCGGAGGCCAAGCCCCTCGAGCTCGCCGCGGACGCCGGGAAGCCCGCAGGCGCCGTCGCCGTGCGGCGACGCCTCGCGGGACGCAACGTCGAACTGCTCGCCGCCGCCAGTCCCACGCCCGGCGAGGCGCTCCAGCGCGAAGACGGCGCCGCGCGCTTTCAAATGGAAGGCGACGCGGCGCTGCTGGACGAAGCCGGGCGCCTCTGCGGCTTCAACTTCAACGCCGACCTCGCCGAGGACGGCGCCTTCGACCCCGCCGCGTGGCAGGGTCTCGACCTGGACGCGCTGGCCGATGCGACGGCTCGGGCGGAGGCGGCCGCCGCCAACTCCACCCTCCCCGTCACGCTCGCCTTCCGCGACGTCAAGCCCCAGCGCGGAGCCCAGCAACGCCGCTGGTCGCGCGACGACGACGCCTCGAAGCTGACCGAACTCAAAACCCTCGGCACCGTCGTCTCGGAGTCCCGGATCGTCGTCCACGTTGGCGACGCCCGCGAAGCCCTCACCCGGCTCAAGACGATCCGCGTGTTCTTCCCCGACGGCACGGCCGAGGACGCCCAGTTCCTCTTCGCGCACAAGCAGGCGAACGTGATCGTCGCCGCGCTGCCCGCGCCGCGCCCCGCCCACGCGATGCGTCCGGCCGGGACGCGCCTCGCCGACTACGCCGACCGGCTGCTCACGCTGGTCCGCCTGACGCCCGCCGGCCCCGGGAAGACGAAGATCCGCTCCAACCGCATCCGCCTCGACACACTCGAACCCGGCTGGCGCGACCTGCCCACCCTCGACATCCCCGCGCGCGAGTCGGTCGGTCTGGTCGTCGTGAACGCGGCCGGCGACGTCCTCTGGACCGCCGTCGACATCCTCGAGACGAACCAGTCCATCGGGCAGGACGACCGCCAGGACAGCAACACGATGTTCCTCGACGCGCAGGCCTTCGCCGCGCTCGCCACGCCCGAGCCCAAGGACGTCGACGGCGCCATCAAGCCCGTTTCCGACGAGGCGGACGGGGCGATCGGCTGGATCGGGCTGGACCTCCAGCCGATGAACAAGGAGGTCGCGGAGTCCCTGAACGTGCTGCCCGCGACGGAGAACGGCTCCTTCGGCGGCATCGTCGTGAAGGTGCACCCCGGCTCGTCCGCGGCGAAGGCCGGCGTGGAGGCGGGCTGGATTCTGCTCTCCGTGCGTCCGCGCGACGCCGCGGCCCCGCTGAAGGTCCAGGTCGAAGACTCCGAGTCCATGTTCTCCGGCCGCTTCCCCTGGGATCGCTACGACGAGATTCCCGCGGAGGCGTTCGACGAGTTCCTCCCCACGCCCTGGCCCGCGGTCAAGAACAACCTGACGACCCAGCTCATGCGCATGGGCGTCGGCACCGAGATCGTGGCGGAGTTCGTCGCCAACGGCGCGAAGACGGCGAAGACGCTCGTCATCGAGGCCGGTCCGAAGTACTACGCCACCGCGCCCACCTTCAAGTGGAACGCGGCCGGCATCAGCGTCTGCGATCTCACGGCCGAAGTCCGGGAGTACCTGAACCTGGCGGACGACGCGCCCGGCGTCGTCGTCTGCAAGATGGAGTCCTCCGGCAAGGCCGTCGTCGCCGGCGTGAAGCAGTTCGAGGTGGTCACCCGCGTCAACGGCGCGCCCGTGAAGGACGTGGTGGAATTCGAGGCGCTCGTCAAGGATGCGACGGCGTTCAAGCTCGACGTGCTGCGCATGGCGAGCACGCGCGTCGTGCAGTTCAAGACCGGCGCGGCGGCAGAAGCCGGAGCTGGCGACGTCAAGGCGAATCCAGACGAAGACGATGACGACGACGACGACGGGAGTGCGTGAGTGCGTGAGTGCGTGAGAGCGTGAGTTATCTTTGTCGTAATCCTTGTCGTAATCTTTGCCGAACCAACAAGATCCTGATCGTCATCGATGCGAAGGGCGCGCAGGCCCTGCGCGCCGCCGGGCAACCCGTCGTAGCCGGGTTGGTACTCCGCTGCCAGTGCCGACGGGGCCGGTGCCGAAACGGTCGGTACCGACGCGGCTAGGACGCGTCGCCCACTCGAATGGCCGTGCCCCCGACGCCGCGCCCAGTTGACGCGTCAAGACACTGGCAAATCACGTTTTCCCGCGCAAGTCGGCTCCCGATGGCTCCGGCTGGCCCCGGGGCGTCCATGCGTCACAACTCGCGACT
>JAAZAI010000176.1 GCA_012514445.1 Lentisphaerota bacterium | reverse complement strand
TGAACTCCTTGGCGCGCATGAGGCCGAAGCGCGGGCGGATTTCATCGCGGAACTTCGTCTGGATCTGGTATACCGTGCAGGGGAGCTGTCGGTAGGAGCTGATCTCGTGGGTGATGTAGTCGGTGACCACCTCCTCGTGCGTGGGGCCGAGGACCATCAGGCGGTCCTGGCGATCGCGGAGGCGGAACATCGAGGCGCCCATCTGCGAGGCGCGGCCCGAGGTCTCCCACAGCTCGATGGGCTGGAGCGCCGGCATCAGGATCTCCTGGGCGCCCGCGCGATCCATCTCCTCGCGGACGATCCGCTCGACTTTGTGGAGGACGCGCAGGCCCAGCGGCGTGAAGGTGTAGAGGCCGCCCGAGAGCTTGCGGAGCAGTCCGGCGCGCAACATCAGCTTGTGGGAGGGGATTTCAGCTTCCTGGGGATCGTCGCGAAGCGTCGTGAGCAGTGTCTTGGACCAGCGCATGGGTGTCGGTGTCTCGTGATGGGGAATGGGGAAGACCGTGAGGCGACGACCGCTTTCCAACTCTTCGTGAAAGGCGAAAGCGCGGTTGCCTGCAACGCCGGACATTAAACCATGAGCGGACGGGGGATGCAAGCCCAAAGCGTTCATGGACAAACCGATGGGCGCGATTCCACCTTGTCCGAATTGAGGCTTGAGATTGCGCGGGGCGTGCCCTATAATCCTAAAGAACAAGTCCCATTATCAACTCAATTGGAAAGCGACACGACATGGACGGAAGCGACAAGGTGCGAATCGGCGTCATCGGCGCTGGCGGGCGTGGCAGGCTCTCGCGGTATGTGGTCACGGACAACCTCGGCGGCGTCATCACGGCGCTGTGCGACATCGATCCCGAAGGCTTCAAGAGCTATGCCGACGTCTGCTCGCCCGATGTGTTCAAATGCGCCGACTATCGCGAGCTGCTGGCGCGCCAGGACGTCGATGCCGTTTTCGTCTCGACCCCGGACAGCTTCCACGAGGAGCACGCGATCGCCGCGCTCAAGGCGGGCAAGCACGTCTATCTCGAAAAGCCCATGGCGATCACGATCAGCGGCTGCGACAGGATTCTCAAGACGGCGGCCAAGACCGGGCGCAAGCTCTACCTCGGCCACAACATGCGCCACATGGCCTTCGTCCAGAAGCTCAAGCAGCTCGTCGACGAGGGCGCCATCGGCCAGGTCAAGGCCGCGTGGTGCCGCCATTTCATCGCCTACGGCGGCGACGCCTATTTCAAGGACTGGCATGCGGACCGCGCGTTGAGCACCGGGCTCCTGCTCCAGAAGGCCGCGCACGACATCGACGTGCTGCACTGGATCTGCGGTGGCTACACGAAGCGCGTCGTCGCCCAGGGGGCGCTGGCGGTCTATGGCGACATCCAGGACCGCCACGCGCCATCCGATCCGGGCGACCCCACCTTCCGCATGGAGAACTGGCCGCCGCTCTCGCAGAAGCAACTCAACCCCGTCATCGACGTCGAAGACCTCAGCCACGTCCTGATGGCCTTCGACAACGGCGTCCTGGCGACCTACCAGCAGTGCCACTTCACGCCGGACTCATGGCGCAACTACGTCATCATCGGCACGAACGGGCGGATCGAAAACCTCGGCGAGGCGCGCGTCGCGCTCTGGAACACCCGCACCGGCTACAAGGCCGAAGGCGACGTCCAGTTCGACTGCTCGCCTCCGGGTGGCTCGCATGGCGGCGCGGATCCAAAGATCGTGGCTGAGTTCATGCGCTACCTCCGCGAAGGCGGCCGGACGCTCACCTCCCCGATCGCCGCGCGCAACAGCGTCGCGGCGGGTTGCTGCGCGACGAAGTCGCTGCGCAACGGCGGCCGCCCCTACGACGTGCCCGCCGTCCCCGAGGACCTCGCGCGGCACTTCGCCTGAGGCGCTTCGCAACCGGCATGAAAAAGGCGGGCGGCTTCCTTTCGGATGCCGCCCGCCTTGTCTTGAAGACGCCGCCAGGAAACTTTACAGGCTCAGGGCGACGTGGGCGCCCAGCACCGTGTCGGTCCTTTCGACGCCCTCGTTGGGCTCGGAGTCGTGGTCGACCTTCAGCGTGACGCCGAACGCAATCGTCTTGGTCAGGGCGGATTCGATTCCGGCCTCGAACGCGACGAGGGCGTTGCCGAAGTCGGACGCCTCGGGCGTGACTTCCATCTTCTCCCAGACGCTCACGATCTCGTTGACCTTGTAGTCGATCCGCTCGCCGAAGCGCAGGGCGAAGTAGTCGTCGTCCTCGAGGGCGCGCTCGGTGACGTAGGCGACGCCGGCGTCCACGGAGAACTTGAAGGCGTCGCTGTCGGCGAGGAAGGTGCCGACGCCCGTGCTGGCGACGTTGCGCAGCTTGATGTCCGCGATCGAATCGTGCGTGGCGAGTTCGTCGGCATAGAGATAGAAGCCGTCGAAGCGCTGCTTGACGTTCGCGTTGAACTTCGCGCTGCCTTCGGTCTGCTCGTCCTTCGTGACGCCTTCCGCGTCGGTCGTCTCGTTCTCGGCGTAGTTGCCTTCGAGCAGCATGGCCAGGATCGTCTTGCCGATCGTGGTTCCCGACTCGACGCGCCCCGAGTAGGAATCGGACTCCGTGTTGCCGGATTTCGTCGAGAACCCGGCCGTGAGCTTCGTGGCCCAGCCGGGAGCGGCTTGTTCGGCCGCGGGGGCCGGATCGGCGGGAGGCGCGGCAACTTGGGCAAGCAGGGGGCTGGCGGTCGTGAAGGCGCCGGCCATCAGGGAGGCGACGAGAATTCTTCCTTGATATTTCATGATGACTCCGTATGCACGTTGCCGTGCGGTTTTTGGCGTGTCGTGATCGCAAAGCCACTCGGCCAAGCGGCATCGCAGGCCTTCCCCGCTGGGGGAGGGCGACGCCATGCCGTGCTGTTCACGATACGCAATGAATTCTATATCAGGTCGATGCGTTTCGCAACACCGTTTCGCAACACCTGCTTTCCCTCTTGCGCCGTCGGCGTCTTTGTGCAAGACTTTCTCCCAATGGCATTGCGCGGTAGGTTTCCGCGCAAATATTGAAATGGGATTTTTGCGAAGGAAAAGTATGACGGCGATGCTGCACTTGATAGCCACCACGATCGCATTGATTGCAATGTCGGGATCATCTTCTCGCAACGCAGATCAACGCTATCCACCGCTGCTTCAGATGGGAGAGGCGTATGCGGAGCCGACTCAGGAACAAAAGCTGTGGGCGCTCGGGACGTGCGCCGTCCTGACAGAGAGCAACCGAGTGCGTCACGACATGCTCGGGGGGAGTGATCGTAGTCCGAAAAATGTCAAGGCGTGTCAGGATATTCTGGCCAAGTGGTGGGGGGACAACAATCGAGAGGATCTTCTGGGTACGCTGAAGTGGATCGAAGAAGGGGGCCATCGACGGATTTTTGACGAGTTCGCACGGGATCTCTCGGCCGCCACGCCAGCGCAACTGGCCTTGATCAGAAGACGGGTCGCCGCCAATCCCACGATCAGCAACAGGGTCGAAATTGCGCTGAAGTACAAAGACGAGTTTGGACGGAAGAGCATTGCCGCTTGGGATTATGACCGGTATGTCTCGTTGTGTGGCTGGGGATACATCGCCGGCTATCTGTCTGAAGAGGAAGCCTGGCAGAGAATCATGCCCGCAGCCAGGCTGCTTCAGAAGACGTTCGACTCATGGAAAGACCTCGGAAACAACCATGTTGTGGGCCGTGAGTTCTGGTCGTGGAAGCATACGCAGGAAAGAGGCGACTTGACGAGGAAAAGCTACGAGAAACTCCTGACGGATCCATCAAGTCCATGGGTCCTGTTGAAGTGGGACACGGATCTGTCGCCAAAAAGAGAGTCGAGGCCGCCAACCCAGCCGGCGGCGGGTACTCGCTGAAGCCAGCCGCTCGGTGCTGCTGGGCGATTCGATGTCGAATGTTCGGGGCGACGTCCCGCTCAGCGCGACCTCGGCGCGAGAAAGCGTCCGCGTCTCGTCCGAACGCCACCGCTCTATTCGACGACGACGATCTCGCCGCGGCCGGGCGCGAGATCGATCACGAACCCGCCTTCGCGGACCTCTAGCGGCTTGCCGGTGCGGAGGTCCGCGGCTCGCGGGATTGCGATGCCGGTGATTTTCACGAGCGCGGTCGTCGCGGCCTCGGTCCGGTTGAAGAGCATCAGGCCATGGCGTCCGTCCGGAGCCTTGGCATGGATCGTCTCGACGCCCTCGAGCATCCGTCCCGAGGCTGCGTCCAGACACTGCCAGGCACGGGGGGCGTCGAGGCCCTCGAGCAGCGCGCCGAATGACGCGACGAGGTTCGTCGCCGCGAAACCAGGTGGCAGGGTGACGACCCTGCCCGCGCCGACGGGCATGGCGGCGACATCGACGCCGCCGATCTTCGCGCGGGTCCAGCCGTTGGTGGAGGTCAGCGCGAGGACGTTCGTGGCCGGCGCGCCGTATTCGTTCTGCGTCAGCGCGCCGGAGGCCACGACCAAGTTGCCGCCGCCCTCGGCGTAGCGCCGAAGGGCGTCAGGCGTCTGCGCATACGAGGCGACGCAGGCGTCCGGCACGATCAGCGCCGCGTAGCGCGAAAGGTCCTGCCCGGCGAGCTGCTCTTCGAGGACCAGGGCCGTTTTGAACTGCGCGAAGATCAGCGCGTCCGCAACCTGCGGCAGGCTGTCGAGCGGCTTGAGGTCCTCGCGAGCGTGCGCGAGGCGGACGGACGGGCGCGAATGCAGCAGCGCGACGGACGTTCCGTTCGTGCGATTGCCGAGCGTGAAGATCTCGGACGCCTGGAGCGCGTCCCGTTTGGCGAGGCGGATGCCGGCGAGGGCTTCGGGGGCGAGGGCGTACGGGTTCATGAAGCAGCCGGGATTCTCGGCGGCGTGGCGGCGGCCCGCCTCCGCGGTGGCCGCCTCGTCCAGGCGCGTTGAAACCCGATCGCCAGAGACTGCGTCGGAACGCGTGTACTTGACCCATTCGCGCGGATGGCGCCGCCAGGTCTCCAGATAGCTCAACGCATAGCCGCGGGCGAACTGGGAGAGGATCTCCGCTCGGACGGACTCGGCGTCTCCAGCGGGGACGACGGGCGGCGAGAACACCGGGCGGCCCTGCGCGACGGCTTGCATGTAGAGCGCGTCGTAGCGCGGCGTGGCGCGCGTGGCGGGCGCGCAGAGAAGCGTGTGTGCGGCGGCGGCTTGCAGGATGTCGACGCCCTTGCCGTCGGTGCGCAGCGGCTGGAAGCAGACGCCGGGCGCGGAATTGTTGGTCGCGCCGCGAATGACGTCCATGGCACGCTTGCACTGCTGTGCGAAGCGTTCCTCGAGGAACTTGACGTAGTCGACGGTCAAGGCGGCGTTCGACGCGTTTTTCGCGGTGCGCGACGCGGCGGGGAAGGAAACGAAGGACGTCCCGAGCGCCTTGTTGAACGCGGCGGGGGTCTTCCAGCGCGCTTCGAGCCATTGGGCGAAGGCCGTCGCGTTGCGTCGGTCGGTGTCGAAGAAGTCCGCGCCCGCGAAGACGCGGTAGGCGAAGGGGCGGACGCCGATTTCGCGGTACCAGGCCGCGTCGAAGCGCCAGATCGTGTCCCAGAGCGCGATGCCGTCCGCATGGACGACGCTGTACGGGATGCCGTGCGCCATTCCCTCGAACCAGGCACCCTCGGGCGGGTTGACGCCCTCCATGAGCGTCATCCAGGCGTGGGTGCCGGGTTCGATCGCCAGCTCCGCGAGGACGGGCAGTCCGGATTTCAACGGACGTCCGAGGATGTTCATGTTGCGGCGCGGCACGGGCCGGGGGCGGAAGATGCGCCGCCAGGCGCGCGGGGGCGTGGCGCCGAACGTGTCGAGCCCGAGGCGCTGCGCGTCCGCGTAGTCCGGCAGGCTTTCATAGAGCCAGGCCAGGCTTTGCGGATAGCCCGAGGTGCGGACTTCGGCGTCGCGGTCGGCGTCCTGGAAGAATGTCGCGCCGACGAGGAAGCGCGGCTTGCCGTCGACGAGCACGGCGCCGTCGGCGAAGGCGATCGCCGCGCCAGGCGGCAACCGCTCGTCGGCGGGGATGTCTGCGAAATCGGGGAACGTCGCGGGCGCGGCCGTCGCCGCGAAGGCGGCGAGCAGGGTGAAGGTGCTGGCGTGCGCTTTCATGGCGGGCGTTCCCGGGCTTGGGGCGCTAGCGGGCCTTGGCGACGACCGCATGAGCGATCTCGCGCAGGACCTTGGCGTCCGCGGGGGAGACTTCGGCGGGGACGAACGGGATCTTGCGGGCGTCGGCGCCGAAGAAGAAGTCGAACCAGACGCAGCCGAGCAGGTAGTTGCCGTTGCCGTTGGCGTGGTAGGCGTCGTCCGCGTGCAGCGAGCGCTTGATGGCGCCGCCCTTGCGCTTGGGGAAGACGGGCTTGCCCCACTTCTTCGAGCGGCGGGCCGCCTGGAAGGCGTCGCCGGCGGGGATCATGCGGAACTCGTTTTCGGTGCAGAAGTCGCGGTAGGCCTTGCTGAGGCGCTTGTACATGCGGTCGGTGTCGAGATCCTTGTCGCCCCAGAACGAATGGTCTTCGCGGTAGGCCCAGGTCTTGTGGACGACGATCTCGGCCTGCGGCGCGTGGCGGCGGACGTAGGCGATCAGGCGTTCGCCGTGGGGGTGGTACGTCTCGGGCTTGAAGCTGGAGGGGGAGGCCTGCTGAATGGTGACGACGTCCCATTTCTTGAGCTTGAGGCACTCGCGCAGACTGATTTTGCAGCCTTTGGCGACGGGGTAGGGGCTGCCTTCGGGGTCGTTGCGGTTCTTGTCGTAGGCGTCGGCGTGGCGCATGTGGCGTTCGAGCGTGCAGCCGCCGATGCAGGCGTTGAAGAGGACGAGGTCGACCTCCATGGACTTCGCGATTTCGTTGAAGTAGGTGTGGGCGTTGTTGGAGAAGCTGTTGCCGATCGAGAGGATTTTCATGAAGGATTCCGTTTTATCACCAGCCCTTGGCTCAAGCAACTCGCCGGCCGCCGGCTGGAAGCAGGCGTCGCGTCCCTGAAGTATGGTGACGCAAGGACATTATGGCATAGAGCGGCGCATGAAGCAAGAACGCCGCTGTTTTTGTTTGCTTCAAGGCTTGAGATGGACTAAAATCAACTCGTTTTTTTATTGCACGGTGCTCTAGGTCGTTTGCGCCGGGTGAGGTTCAACTTATGCTCAAGCTGCCGGACATGCGCAAAGCCCTGGGGTTTCTGTTCTACCTTGCGCTTTGCATGATGTGCGTCCGTCTGTCGGCGATGTCGAACGACCGGATCTTCACGTCCGGCTGGTTTCCGCGCGATCTGGGTCTCGTCTTCGCCTGGGCGCTGGGCATGGCGGCGTCCTTCTGGGCCTCGTGGCGGCTGAAACGGCGGCTGGGGGGCGAGGGCGCGGACGGAGCACTCTCGGCGGGGTTCCCCTGGCGGGGTCTCCGGACCGAGGGCTTGGCGCCGCTGGAGTGGGTGCTGCTCGCGGCGCTGGCCGTCTACGCGCTTTCGGCGGTGGCCTGGATCCCGAAATACTACTTCGTCGCGTGGCCGATCACGACGGGTTTTTCGATTCAGAGCCGCAAGGCGGTGCAGTTGTGGTTCATCCTGCTCTCGTGGGGCGCGGTGCCGCTGTTCACATGGTGGAACCCGCGGCGCTGGCTGCCGGCGCTGCTGGCGGCGGGGTTGCTGGCCGCCGAACTCGCGTGCTGCTGGGCGCTGCTCAAGCACACGGACTTCACGGCGCCGTATTCGGACGATCATCCCTCGTTCCTCTTCCGGATCACCGAATTTCTCGGCGCGTTCCCGTGGCGGGAGAACTACGTGCCGCACTGGAACGCGGGCGTGGTCAATAGCGTGATCACGTCGTCCGGCGTGTCCGGCTACGCGATCCTGGGCGCGCCGCTGTGGCTGCTGCTGCCGCCGCATCTGGCTTCGCCCTACGCGCTGTTGCTCGCTTTCGCGTTCTTCGTCCCCTGGATGACCTACGCCGGATTCCGCGCGACGGGGCTCTCGAAGACCGGGGCGTTGCTCGGCGCGGTCTTCGCGCTGGCGCAGGGGCCGCTCTTCATGCTCTGGATGCTCCGTTTCGGAACAGTCGGCGCGGCGCTGGCGATGGCGATGCTCCCGGCGGCGCTTGCGTTCCTCCACGCCGCGGCGATGCGGCCGAGCCCTCCACGCCGCGTGCTCGCGGGGATGGTCGTGTCGATCTTCTTCATGGGTCAGTGGCCGCCCATGCTGATGCTGGGAGCCCCGCTCGGGCTGCTCGTGCTGGGCCATGCCCGGCGTTGGTGGCGGTCGTCGGCCCGCTGGCCGTTCATCCTGGCGGCGTCCGTCGCGGTCGCCGCATTGCTGCCCACGGTCGTCGGGGCGCTCCTGGGCAGGGAGGTCATCGGTCACGTCTTGGAGAATCCGTCGGGCGAAGCGCCCTCCCTGGGCGCCTTGCGTCGCGAATTCCTGACGACGCTGGTGTCGGTCTGCGCGGACATGAATCCACTGATGCTCTTCGCCGGCCTGGCGGGGATGTGGGTCATGCCGTGGCGGCGCCTGCGGCGATGGGTCGTGGCGCCGTTCGCGTTCCTGGCCGCCGTGTTCACGTTCGGCCCGGTGTACGTGCCCAACATGCAGCTCGCCCGCATGGGCGTCGTGGCGTCCTGCCTGATGGCGCTGCCCGCCGCCTGCGTCCTGCGCAAGGCGCTGACGTCGCGCGCGCGGCTCGCGCCGCTTCTCCAGGCGACGGCGCTGGCCCTGCTGCTCTGCACGCTGCAGAACGTCCCGCGCCACTATGGAGGCCGGACGCCCGGCGCGTATGTGGGGACGCGCCAGATCGTGCGCGATCTCGCGGCATGGATCCAGGCCAACGTCCCCGAGGACGGGCGGCTGCTTTTCGCGGGTTCGGCGGTGCATGCCTACGGTCGCGGCCACATCGCGTATCTTCCAAAGCTCGCGGGGCGCGAGATGATGTCCTGCGACTACTACGGATTTCCGCGCGGAATGGTGGAGATGGACTATCCACCGCGCGCCTTCCGGGCGCAGCCGGACGGATGCTACGATTTTGCGCGGCTCCACGGTGTGACGCATGTGATTTCCTTCCGCCGCGGCCACATCGACTACTACCGTTCGCGGCCGGAGCACTTCCGCGAGGTCGCCGTCCTCGTCGACCGCGACGAAGCCGAGAATCGCGACTACGTCGTCTTCGCCGTCAAGGACTCGGGCGGGCGCTTCGCCAAGGGACGTGGCAAGGTCGTCGCGGACTTCAACCGGCTCTCCGTCGATTTCGGCGCGGCGCCGCCGGAGGAGGCGGTCGTCCGCTACAATTGGAGCGATCGGCTTGCGGTCGAGCCGCCGGCCGAACTTCATCCCCACGACGCCGGAGACGGCGTCGTCTTCATCGGCATTCGACCTCACGGGGCGTCGCGCGTCGACGTCCGCTACGAAAGCAGGTTCTGATGGAACGGCGAGATTGCGGCTGGAGTGGAATTCTGACCCGACGAGGGGTGGCGGTCGCCGCCTCGGCGCTGGTTCTCGGCGCGTGTCTCGTCATGCGGGTGCTCGGCGCGAAGTGGTATGCGCTGCATGGCAACCCGGACTACGCGGTGGTCGTGTTGATGGTCCGCCACATGCTGGCGGGCGTGGACTTTCCGGTCTTCTTCTACGGCCAGCCCTACATGGGATCGCTCGAACCGGCCTTTAGCGCGCTGCTCGGGCTCTTCCTTGGACCGACGCCCTTCGCGGTCTGCCTGGGCACGGGACTGATGGCGTTTGCGATGGTCGTCGCCGTCCATCGGCTGGCCTGGCGGATCGGCGGCCCGGTGGCCGCCGTGGCGGCGTCCGCACTCTGCCTCGTCGGGCCGGACGGCTATTTCCACTACATGGCCTCGCCTCGGGGCGGCTATGCGCTGGGGCTGCTGCTGACGACGCTGCTGCTGCACGAGGCGGTTTTCTTCGGGGCGGAGGAGGGCGATGCGCCGGGCGTGAAGGCCCGTCGCTTCCTGCCGCTGGGCTTGCTCGTCGGTCTGAGCTTCTGGAACTTCTGGCTCACGATGCCTGCGGTGGGCGTCGTCTGCGTCATGCTGCTATGGCGCCTGCGCCTGCGGCTCTTCCGCCCGTCCGTGCTGGCCTGCGGCCTGCTCGGGTTCTTTGCGGGCAGCCTCCCCTGGTGGGTCTGGAACGCGCGCCACGGATGGCAGTCGCTTGGGGCCACCGGCGCGTCTCCCGGCGTCCGGCAGTCCATCGAGACGGCCGTGCGGCTGTTCACCGAGCGTCTGCCCGCGCTGTTCGAGAGTCCCGGAGCCCCCGGCGGGACGTGGCTTGGTCTGGGGGTTCTGCTCGTCCTCCTGGCCTTGGCGCTCGCGGCGGCGTTTCCGCGCTCCGGCGGCGCAGCGTCGCTTCCGCTCAGGCGCCTGCTCTGCGCGTGCTTCCTGTTCCTCGGCGCCTTCACCGCGGCGTATGCGCTGTCGTCCTTCGGCGCCATCAACTCCCGCCGGTACCTGCTTCCGTTCGTCCCCGTCTTCGCGACGCTCGCGGGCAGCGGCATCGGCGTGCTGGCGCGAGCCGCCACCGCCCCGCGCAAAACGGCGATCGGGCTCCGGGCGGCGGCGGGAGTCGGAATCCTCTGCGTCGTTTTCGAAGTCGCCGGGCGCATGCCGGACCTCCAGCACCACCGTCGCGTCAAGACGGGCTGGCACGATTCGGCGCGTACGCTGGCGTCCAAGCCCGAGCTGCCAAAGGAATTTCTGGCGGACTTCATGCACTACGGCGTCAACTGGGCGACGGACGAGGAGGTCTGCGCGGTTTCGCCCAAGCTCTACCGCTACGCGCCGTATTTCGAGCGGCTCGAAAACGCGGACAATCCCGGCGTGCTCGAGAACTTTCGCGGCTTCGATCATTTTCTCCTCAACACCGGGGCGCGCTCGGACTTCATCCGGCTGCCGGGCTATCGCGTCCACTTCAACGCCACGCCCCCGCCGTTTGCGTTCGGCGTGCTGCCCTCGGCTGGAATCGCCTCCATGACCGATTCATCGGGACGCGACTGGAAGGCGGAGCTGACGGATTGCAACGGCGAGACGATCGCGCCGCTGCCCCCCGCCGCCGCCGACCCTGCATGCGAACTGACGATCGCCTTCAAGGAGCCCGTCGCCGTCTGCGGGCTGCGCGTGATCGGCCGCGCCCGCCATGCGATGGAGTCCTGGGGCGTCGAGGGCAGGACGGACGCCGGTGGCGCGTGGCGCGAGCTTTCGGGGATGTACCGCGAGACGGGGTACTACTGGTCCGGTGATCGATTCTACTACGCCGGCATTGCGCACCGCTCCCAGAAGGTATTCCCGGAGACCCAGGTGCTGGAGCTTCGCGTGAAAATGCCCCTCCACCCATCCTGCCCCGGCGTTTCCTTCGAGACGGTCCAGATCCTGACGGCGGCCGGCCCGCGCGCGGCGTTCGACCTGGCGGCCGCGGCGCGGCGCATCCAAGACGCAGGAATCACGCGCGTGTTCGCCGACCGCTGGCACGCCCGCGAGCTTCACCGACTTTCCGGCGGGGCGCTTTGGACTTCGCGCCAGACCGTCGAGACGGAGCGAAACGCGCTCGAGACCGTGCGAGTCCCCCGCGAGGCGAATGTCGCCGTGGTCGTCGAGGACGCCTTGGCCGCCGTCACGCACGAAGCCTTCCGCGAAGCCGGCGCCGCAGCGGAGACGTTCAGCGTAGGCGGTCTGACCGTCTTCCGCCTCGTGCCGGAGACTTCTGGCGCGGAAGAGAAGGCCGACTTGATGTTCTACTCCGGGATGCTTCATGCGGACCGGGTGCCGGCCCTGCCGAAGACCGCTTTCGCCGCGAAGGCCTCTTTCTTCGGAGGCGGGCTGGTGTTGCGCGGGATCTCGGACTTCCGGAGGCTCGACGCGGCCGGCTCCCGCGTGGCGATCGAACTCGCCTGGGAGGTCGAGCCCGGCTTCCTGTTCCCCAACAACCTCGCGGTCTTCGTGCATGGACTCGATGAATCGGGGCGCATCGTCTGCCAGGTGGACGAGGGCCTGTCGCCCGATCTGAACCCCTACCACGAGCGACTGGGAACCGCTTTCAGTTCTGTCCACAAGCTGAGCGTTCCGGCCGCGGCGGAGCAAAAGCCGGTCAGGTTGGAACTCGGCTTGCTCGAGCTGGGGTTTCTTCCTCGGAGAGCCAAGCCGGATACAGACCTCGAGGTCGATGACCGCCGGGTGGTGCTTCCGGTGTCGTTTTCGGATGCCGCGCCGGCTCAGGCGCGCGACGACTTGAAGCGCAAGGGCGAAAAACGGAAGGGAAGCGAAAATGCAGCGGTTGATCGTTGAGGGATCGATGCTCAGGCGGGAGGGCGGCGAACCGTTCTTCTGGCTTGCGGACACGGCTTGGGAACTTTTCCACCGCTACACCCCCGCGGACGCCGCGCGGTATCTCGAAACGCGCGCGGCGCAGGGCTTCACCGTCGTGCAGGCCGTGCTGCTCGCGGAGGAAGATGGTCTGCGCGTGCCCGACCGCCTCGGCCACCTTCCGTTTCGAAGCCTCGAGACCCTCGAGCCCGAGGAGGCGTATTGGACACACGTCGACCAGGTCGTCGCGCAGGCGAACGCCCTGGGGCTCGTCATGGCGCTGCTGCCCACCTGGGGCGACAAGGTCACGCCGATGTGGGGCAAGGGCCCGAAGATATTCCATCCGGCGAACGCCCGCGACTACGGCCGCTGGGTCGGTGCGCGCTACCGCGAGGCGGACGTGGTGTGGGTCATCGGCGGCGACCGTCCGGTGAACGCCGACGAGGATCTCGCCGTCTGGCGCGCCATGGCGGAAGGCGTCCGGGAGTCGGTCGGCGACGCGCACCTGTTCACCTTCCATCCGTGCGGCGGCCAGTCCTCGGCCACCTACGTCCACGACGAGCCGTGGCTCGACTTCAACATGCTGCAATCCGGCCATCGCGGGCGCGACAATCCCAACGGCGACATGATCCGCCGCGACCTGGGGATCGCGCCGCTCAAACCGGTGCTCGACGGCGAGCCGAACTACGAGGATCATCCGGTCATGGCCGCGCACGACGGGCTGTACGTGAAGAGCGGCGAGTATTTCGGCGCGTTCGACGTGCGCAAGAGCTTCTACCGCTCGGTGTTCGCCGGCGCCTGCGGCTTCACCTACGGCTGCCACGCGGTGTGGCAGGGTTGGGACCCCGCCTTCTGCGAACCGGTCAACGCCCCGCTCAAGCCCGCGATGGCGTCGCTCGAGCTCGAGGGCGCCTGCCAGTTGCGCCACGGCCGCGCGCTGGCCGAGACGCTGCTCGCGCGCGGCGGCGTCCGCGCCAACGACGGCCTGCTGCTGGATCCGGCGCTTCCGCCCGCGCGGCGCATGGCGGCTTGCTCCTTCTCGGGCGGTCTCGCGGTCTACACGCCGATGCGGCAGAACATCGCGCTGCGCCGCCACGCCCTCGGTCTCCCCTGCGCGGAGGGGAGCGGGCGCTGGTTCGACCCGCGCACGGGCGCGGCGCAGCCGGCCGCGCCGCGGCAGGCGGATGCCGCCTGCGTCCACTACGCGCCTCCGGCCGATGGCGACTGGGTGCTCGTGCTGACTGCCTCCGCGAATTCGCAGGCGGTGTACAGCAATTAGCAATATGGCCGATC
>JAAZAI010000175.1 GCA_012514445.1 Lentisphaerota bacterium | reverse complement strand
TCTTGTTCTCGTCGAACTCCGCGGGGATCTGCATGCCGACGTAGAGATTCGAAGGCGAATCGTAGAGACGGACCGCGCGCATGACGGCCATTGTTCTGTTCGTGAACATCAGGTAGATCTTGTACTCGTCGCCTTCGACCGTGCCGCCGGGGAAATCGGTCGCCTCGGCCTGCGCCAGCTTCGAGATGATGTTCGTGGCGATGTCGCGCGGGCAGCCGATGAGGATGTTCTGCGCGGCGCCGGTCGAGTCGAGCATGAGCCCCATCGCGATCATGGGCGTCGTCGCGTTGAGCCGGACCATGCCCGCGGCCGCGGCCTTCTCCTTGTTCACCTGCATATCCCGCCAGTAGAGCGCGGCGGCGACGATCAGTAGAATGACGCCGGCGAGGTTGATGAGGCGGGATGCCGTTCCGCGGCTTGTGCAGGTGGCGGGCTGGACTGGTGTGTCGTTCATGGTGGGCCTCCTGGGGTATGGCGCCGGCGATCGAAATCACCGGGCGACGAAAAGGGACTGGAGCGTCTCCCGCATCGCGGCGGCGGCCACGGCGCGGTGCGAAAAGGTGCATTTGACTTCGGATTCGAGTTCCGCGAAGGTCCGATCGTGGCCGTCGGGCAGGAAGAGCGGGTCGTAGCCGAAGCCGTTCGAGCCGCGCGGGTCGTGCAGAATCCTGCCGGGGCAGATGCCCGTGGCGGTGAATTCGCGGCCGTCCGGCGAGACGAGCGCGATGGCGCAGGAGAAGTGCGCGGTGCGCTGCGGGGCGGGGACGTCCGCGAGCTTCCCGAGGAGCAGCCGGTTGTTGGCCGCGTCGTCGCCGTGAACGCCGGCGAATCGCGCCGAGTAGACCCCCGGAGCCCCGTCCAGCGCGTCCACCTCGAGACCGGAATCGTCCGCCAGCGCCCAGGCCTTGGTGAAGTCTCGTACGGCCCTCGCCTTGATCAGGGCGTTGGCGACGAACGTCTCGCCGTCTTCCTCGACGTCCGGGGCGTCTGGAAAGTCCGCGACGGGGCGGAGCGCGGCGGATGGGACGCCGAAGAGCTTTCGGAGTTCGACGAGCTTGTGCGGGTTGCGGGTGGCGACGACGATCAAGGGGCAGTTCATGGCTGGTCGGCGGGTGCGGAGGGCGGGTTTGCGGGCTGCGTCGGGTTCGCCTCAGGGCGTGTTGCGGGTGCGGAAGGCGCGGGGGCATCGGGGGAGGGTTGCCCGCTGACGCGCGGATTGGCCGTTACGTCGCCCGTTTCGCCCTTGTAGACGTTGATCTCGGAGGACGAGTGATGGATGACGGTGGTGATGTTGCGCTGCGCATCCAGCTTCTCGCGCACATCCGTGAGCACGGGGTAGATGAGCGGCACGAACTCGTCGAGCTGGCGCTTCCAGGCTTCGGGGTCGAGGCTGGTGCGCTCGAAGGAGATCGAGACGTAGCCCCAGCGCGGCCTGTAGTTGCGAAGCGAGTTGTCGATCGCCATGTACAGGAAGCGCTTCAAGTGCGAGTCGGTTTCGCGTTCGGGATTGAAGAGCCAGTAGGCGTACGTCGCTGGGACGATGACCTTCTCGCCGTTCTCTCCGCCGTAGACCTGCTGGATGTCGAGGACGCGGATGCGCAGCGTGCGCCCGTCGCCGAGATCGACGTCGTAGGGGTGTTCGTTGGTGATGCGGTTGCCTTGGGAGACGAGGCAGACCTGCGGGCGGTGGATGCTGCGCCGTTCGATGCCCGAGAAGACGATCGTCGCCTGGACGGCGGGCTGGCCTTCGCGGATGTATTCGCGGCGGAAGATGGGCGTGTTGTCGGGTAGCAGCTTCGCCTCGCCGATGGAAATGGCGGAGAGGGGCGAGCCGCAGGAGGGGCAGGTCGCGGCAGGAATTGCGAGCTGCGGAGGGCTTGCATCAAGACTGGCAGAGGGGATCGCATCAAGACTGGCGGGGGCGGCGTTCGTCGTCGCGGCGAGCTGCGATTCGCGGTAGGCGCGCGAGCACTGGTCGTTCGAGCAGAAGAGAATGCGCTCGGCCTGATAGCCTCCCAGCTCCGCGGGCATTTCCAGCGGAATCTCGCCCGTCGGATTGCCGTAGATCGTGCGCGGCCGGCCGAGGTAGACGCCGGTGGCGACGACGAGGGCGAGGGCGATCAGTCCCGGAATCGCTTTTGCGGCTTGAGCGCGCATAGCCTGGCCCTCCAGTCGATTTGGACAAGCGCCCCGGTGCCGATGAGCAGCAGCAGGGACAGGATGAAGACGAGGAAACCCGACAGGTCGTGGTAGAGCATCATCGCCAGATCCATGCCGATCCACTCCGCCACGAGCCCGAGGGAGAAGATGCGCAGCGCGTTGGCGAGCATCGCGAGCGGCACGGACATCCCGAAGAGGATGATCCGCCGCCAGAATCCGGTGAGCGTCAGATAGGCGTACGGCGCGGCCAGCGCCGTCATCACCGTCAGCGAGCGAAGGCCGCTGCAGGCGTCCGCTACGTCGAACTGGAAGCCGCCGCCCGCGGCGCTGAAGACGACCGTCCCGCGGCGCACGGCCTCGATGCCCGCGCCGTGGAGGAAGGTGCAGGCGATCCCGCTGGCCATGAGCCGCAGCGGCATCGTCACCTCCACCAGCAGCGAGCCGCAGAAGCACAGGAAGGCGTAGGCGGCGGGAAAGACCAGCAGCTTCGCCACGTCCCAGCCCCAGATGGCGTAGGGGATGCCCCAGAAGACGCCGACGGTCGAGCCCAGCGAGAGCCGGGGAAGCTGCGTTCGGTAGCCGAGGACGTGCGCCGCGAGCGAGAGGGCTACGACCGCGAGGCCGATCGCGCTCGGGCGCGTCCGGGCCTGGGCCAGCCCCTCGCGGTTGCGGTAGATCACATAGGCGGAGAAGAGCAGCATCACCCAGTTGTGGCGGAAGTTCTCGTTGCGCCACTGGATGGCGATCCAGCCGAAGATCGATCGCGGTTCGTTGGCCACGTCCGAATCGCTGCCGAACGCGACGAAGAGCCACGCGGCCGCGATCGTCGCCGCGACGAACGTGAACCACCGCCAGGGATCCGGCCTCGCGGCCGCCAGTGCTGTTGCCCCTTCTTGCTGCATATGCCCGTGTAGCTTACCGAAGAACGCCGCATTTTTCAATCCCGGAAATCTTCGCTCTTGCGCAAGGGAGCGGTTTCGGGTAGGCTTGAGCACAGTCGATTGAAACGAGTGTCGGTCACACCGGAGGACATGTGCCATGAAGCGGCAAGCGGAATCGGATTCTTTGGCATCGAAAGACGTCTATGACGTGGTCGTGTACGGCGGGACGAGCGCGGGCGTGGTCGCCGGCGTCCAGGCGGCCCGGATGGGGCGCCGCGTCGTGATCGTCGAGCCAGGGCGCCATCTCGGCGGGCTCACGAGCGGCGGGCTCGGCATGACGGACGCCGGCGACAAGCGCGTCATCGGCGGTCTGGCGCGGGAATTCTACCGGCGCGTGAGGCGCCATTACGAGAACCCGGCCTCGTGGACGTGGGAGAAGCGCGAAGACTATCGCTTCATGCAGCCCGGCGAGGATGCGCTGTTCCGCTTCGAGCCGCACGTGGCGGAGGCGATCTACGAGGACATGCTCCGCGAGGCGGGCGTGGCCGTGGTGCGCGGCGAGCGCCTCGACCGCGCGGCCGGCGTCCGTCTCGAGGGGTCGGCGATCCGCGCGATCGCGATGGTCGGGGGGCGCGTCTTCGAGGGCGCCATGTTCATCGACGCGACGTACGAGGGCGATTTGATGGCGGCGGCCGGCGTGTCCTACCATGTCGGGCGGGAAGGCAACGCCGTCTACGACGAGACGCTCAACGGCGTGCAGACGGCCAACGCCACGAAGCATCAGTTCCTGCGGGACGTCGATCCCCATCGGGTGCCGGGCGATCCCGCCAGCGGCCTGCTGCCGGGCGTGCAGGCAGGCGGTCCGGGCGAGGAGGGCGCGGGCGATTCGCGGGTCCAGGCGTACAACTTCCGGCTCTGCCTGACGAACGTGCCGGAGAATCGCATGGCCTATCCCAAGCCGGAGGGGTACGATCCCCTGCGCTACGAACTGCTTGCCCGGTACATCGCGGCTTTGCCGGAGTGGATGGAGGTATTCGGCAACCATCAGGCGATGCCCAACGGCAAGACGGACACCAACAACCACGGCGCGTTCGGTTCGGACAACATCGGCATGAACCATGCCTATCCCGAAGCGGACGAGGCCACACGCGAGGCGATCTTCCGCGATCACGTGGTCTACCACCAAGGCATGATGTGGTTCCTCGCGAACGACCCGCGCGTCCCGGAGTCCATCCGCCGCCGCGTCGGCGAGTGGGGGCTGGCGAAGGACGAGTTCGCGGACAGTGGCCACTGGCCGCACCAGCTCTACATCCGCGAGGCCCGTCGCATGATCAGCGACTATGTGCAAACTGAGGCGGACTGCCGCTGCCTGCGCGAGACGCCGGAGCCGGTGGGCATGGGCTCGTACCAGATGGATTCGCACAACTGCCAGCGCTACGTCGACGCCGCGGGGAATGTCCGCAACGAAGGCGACATCCAGGTGGGGCTCAAGGCGCCCTACAAGATCTCGTTCGGTTCGATCCGGCCGAAAGCCGATCAATGCACGAACCTGCTCGTCCCGGTGTGCATCTCCAGTTCGCACATCGCCTACGGATCCGTGCGCATGGAGCCGGTGTTCATGGTGTTGGGGCAGTCCGCCGCGACGGCCGCCTGCCTCGCCCTCGCGGCCGGGACGCCGGTGCAGGCGGTTCCCTACGAGACTTTGCGCCAACGTCTGCTGGCCGACGGCCAGGTGCTCGAGCGGCCCGCCGCGCCCTGATCTTCGTTCGGATCAGAAACCCTGCCACCAGCTTCGTTTCAGGCGCCGCTTTTCCATGGGGAGCGGCTCCATCCGCAACAGCAGCGCGAGGCCGGGCAGCAGCAGCGCGAAGGCGATGGCGAAGTAATGCCGGTAGAGGGGGATCATCTCGGGGCCCGGCGTCGGCGATTCGATCCCCTGGCCGAGGCGGTGCAGCAGCCAGCCCGAGAGCAGCATGCCGAGCGCGCCCGCGCCGACGCCGGTCGCCATGTTCATCAGCATGGAGGCGGGTACGCGACGTTCGGCCGGAACGGTCTGCAGGAAGTAGTGCGTCACCGAGTTCTCGGCCGTGACGCGGATCGAGCCGCTGAGGGCGAAGAGCAGCGCGGCGAACGGGATCGCCACGCCGGAAGTCTCCGGCGCGATCGCCCACAGCGCCGCTGTCGCCAGCATCGCCCCGTATGCGCCGATGAGCGTCTGCCGAGGGCCGATCCGACTGCTGACCCGCACCACGGCGACCGACATGCCCGCGCTTGCGCCGAACTGGAGCAGCGAGAAGAGCAGCGCCCCGGTGTCGCTGACGCCGTAGCCCTTCTTCACGAAGAGCACCGTCACCGGCAGGAGCATGACCAGCGAGAGGTTGTTCACGAAGCTCCCCAGCAGCAGCCTGCGCAGCGAGCGGTCGCGAATCCCTGCGACCATTTCCCGAGCCACGGGCCGCCGCGCCGAATCACGGATCGCGGAGGTTTCGTCGACGCGGCGCAGGAAGGTCGAGGAGGTGATGCCGAGCGCGGAGCCCGCCACGATGATCAGCGCGATGGCGAGCAGCGATTCGGTGAACTTGAGCACGACGCTGATGGCGACGAGCGAGACGAAGCAGGCGGCGTAGAAGAGGGCGCCGTTGATCGCGATGAAACGGGGCCTCTCGTCTTCCGTCGAGATGTCGCCGAGGAGCGGCTGAGACATCACGACGCCGGCCGCCCGGAAGCCGTAGAAGAGAAAGGAGCCGCCGACCAGGCAGGCGAGCGCGAGGCTCGCGAGCCCCAGCCGATGCCAGGGCGCGGCCGAGGCCACGACGAGCGCGGCGACGTTGCGCACCACCCAGAAGACCGCCTGGCCGCGGGCGCCGCCGATTCGGGCCGAGACGACCTTGCCCAGCGGCAGCAGCAGGAAGCCGAAGAAGATCATGCCGCCGAGCACGGCGGTCACGACGTCCGAGAAACCGAGCTTCAGGGCGAGCAGGATCATGATGGTCTCGCCGACGCACATGTAGGAAAAGCCGTTGATGGCGTTGAAGGCGTTGATGTTGCGCTGGGAGCGCAGCCGCTGTTCAAGGGTGAGTTCGTGTTCGAGAATCATGGAATCGTCGCCTTGGTGGGTGTTGCTCGCCTACCGCGACTTCTGGAGGAGTTCGCGGGCGTGGGCGAGGGTGACGGAGGTCAGGTCGGCGCCGCCGAGCATGCGGGCGAGTTCGTCGACGCGGTCATCCCCCTCGACGGGATTGATCCGGGTGGCCGTGCGGCCTTTCTCGACGTGCTTCGTCACCGCGAAGTGGGAGCGTCCCCACGCCGCCACCTGCGGGAGATGCGTGATGCAGATCACCTGGTGGAGCTTGCCGACGGCCGCGAGCTTCGCGCCCACGATGTTGGCGATCTCGCCGCCGATGTTCGCGTCGATCTCGTCGAAGACGAGCACGGGGATCGTGTCGTGCTCCGCGAGCACGGTCTTGAGCGCGAGCATGACGCGCGAGATCTCGCCGCTGGAGGCGATGCTGCGCAGCGGGCGCATGGGCTCGCCGGGATTGGGGGCGAAACCGAACTCCACCATGTCGCGTCCGCTTTCGCGGTCTGCGGCGGCGGGGGCGACATCCACGCGGAACGCGGCGTGCGGGAGGCCGAGGTCGGCAAGCTGCGCCGAGACGGCGGTCCCGAGTTTGCCGCTCGCCTTGGCGCGCACGGCGGTCAACTTCGCGGCCGCGTCGTCGAGGCGGCGTCCTGCCGCCGCGATCTGCGCGTCGAGTTCGGCGATCCGCCCGGCGCGGCCGGCGATCTCCCCGGCGCGCGCCTGCGCCTTCTCGAGGAAGGCGAGGACGTTCTCGACGGATCCGCCGTATTTTCGCTTAAGCTTCTGGACGAGCGTCATGCGCGCTTCGAGCCATTGCAGGCGTTCGGGCGAGGCGTCGATGCGGGAGAGGTTCGAGGCGACGGCCTTCGCCAGCTCGCCGACTTGGATCGAGGCGGACTTCGCCTCCGCGGCCCAGGCGGACGCTTCGGTCGAGCCGTGGCGCTGCATGTCCTCGAAGCCGCGGATCGCGGCCGCGAGGAGGTCGACGACGGAGGCCTCGCCCTCCGAGAGGCCTTGCAGGACGGCCCCGCCGAGTTCGAGGAGCGTGGCGGCGTTCGCGGATTCGGCGTGCTCGGCGACGAGCGCGTCGCCATCGGTGTCCGGCGAGAGCTCGGCCTCGGCGATCTCCTTGATCTGATCGTGCAGCATGTCCAGTTCGCGCGCGACGGCGTCGCCTTCGCCGGCGAGGGCCTCGCGCTCCTGCTCGATGGCCCGGCGCTCGCGCCAGATCGCGGCGAAGGCGTCGCGAAGCGGACGGCAGCGGCCGAAGGCGTCGAGCGCGTCGAGCTGGAAGATGGGATTGAAGAGCGACTGGTTGTCGTGTGGACCGTGGAGGTCGACCAGGTGTTCGCCGATGCGGTGGAGCGTCTGGACCGTGGCCGGGCAGTTGTTGACGAGGCAGCGTCCGGACCCCGCCGCGGAGATGGTTCGGCGGAGAATGAGCCGGCCGTCCTCGCAGGCGTCGATGCCGGCGTCCTCGAGCAGCGGGGCGATCGCGGCCTCGGCTTCGGAGGGGAGGACGATCTCGGCCATCACGGCGCTCTGCTGAGCGCCCTGGCGCACGAGCGCGTGGTCCGCCCGCCCGCCGCAGAGCAGGTCGATGGCGCCGATGAGCACGGACTTGCCGGCCCCGGTCTCGCCGGTGACGACGTTGAGGCCGGGGCCGAAGGCGATGTCGGCGGATTCGACGACGGCGACGTCCTGGACGGTGAGTTTCTCGATCATGGCGGGGTGCGTGGAGCTTGCGGGAGGCTACTGGTAGACGCGGACGTAGTCGATTTCGAAGCGGCAGGGGAAGATGGCGGCGTCGATGCCCTTCTCGGCGCCCCAGGATCCGCCGATGGCGAGGTTGAGCAGCAGGTAGTGGGGCTTGTCGAAGGGCCAGGGCGCGATGGCGATGTCGCCGCGCTTGAACTCAAGGCCGAGGGTGCCGTCGACGAAGAAGCGCAGCGCGTCGCGCTCCCATTCCAGGACGTAGACGGCGAAATCCGTCTCGGCCGTCGGGAAGTTGACGTTCACGCCCTTGGAGACGTGACGGCCCTCGTTCTGGGCGTGGACGGTGAAGTGCACCTGGTCCTTGCGGTGGCCGACGTACTCCATGATGTCGATCTCGCCGCAGCGTGGCCAGCCGACCTTGGGGATGTTGTCGCCGAGCATCCAGATCGCGGGCCAGGCGCCGATGCCGCCGGGGAGTTTGGCGCGGATTTCGAAGCGGCCGTATTTCCACGAGGCCTTGCCGCGGGTGTTGATCGAGCCGGAGGTGCAAAGGGCGACGCCGTTGGCGTGGCGGAGGCTGTCGAGCCGCGCCTCCAGCACGAGCGAGCCCTTTTCGCGGCGGGCGTTGGCCGAGCGTTCGCGAGTGTAGTACTGGAACTCGCGGTTGCGGACGAATCCCTCCTCGTACGACCATTTGGCGGGATCCGGAAGACCGCGGCCGTCGAACTCGTCGTTCCAGACGAGACGGAGTTTCTTGCCCGTGGACATCGTGGCGGTTTCGGGAACGGCTGGTTTTTTCATGTGGTTTTTCTGGCGAGGGGTTGGTTACTGGAAAAAGGCCGTAGTGAAATTCAGCTTGTCGGGAACGCAGTAGAAGGCGCTCCAGGAGCCGTCGGAATCTTGGGCGAGGGCGGCGCCTTGAAGGTAGCCGACCCAGTGGGCGGAGTCGAACTGCCTCACACCGAGACCTTGGAGAAAGGCGGCGATGAAGATGTCGTGGCTGAATACGAGCGCGTGGCGCTCGCCAAAATCGGTCGTGGCGAACCAGTCGGCCATTCGGCGCGTGCCATCGGCCACGCTGCGATAGCCATCGAAGCGGCCGTCGCGCAGGTAGCGGTCCGTGGCGGCGGCGGAGCCTTCCTCCGCGTACTGGCGGTGCGTGGCGGCGAGGTCGGTGATCCAGAGCCCTCCGAGGCCGGCCTCGGGGGCGTCGTGGACGAGGGCGTCGTGGCGTTCCATGCCGCGTGCGACGGTGCGCGCGGTTTCGCGCGTACGGCGCATCGGAGACGCGGCGAAGGCGCTGGGACCGAGTCCGCGCAGGCGGCGGCCCAGGTCGAGAGCCGCTTGTTCGCCGGCCTCGGTGAGGCCGAGGTGTTCGCCGAAGGTCGGATCGTCCTTGGCGATGGAGGGTCGCTGGGCGTGGCGGAGGAGCAGGATGGTGCGTCCCGGCGTGGCGGTGGCGATTTCGCGGAACTCCTCGGGTGAGATGGGGTCGCGGAATGGCTTGGGCAGCGGCAGCGCGTCGCCTGCGGGAGGTGTCGGGGATGGGGATGTCGTCATCGGCATGGGTCAGGGCTCTTCCGGAATTTCCGCCGTGGCGGATTCGGCTTTCGAAGTATCGGGAGTCGCGGGCGCGGCGGCTTCAGGATCCGCCTTGAACGCCTCGTCGGGGATGGCGAAGCCGGCGTCGGCGAGCGACTTCGCCTCGGCGGGCGTCAGTTCGAAATCGATGGCGACGTCGTAGCCCTGCTTGATGGCCTCGATGACCTGCGCGCGATGCTGTTGGCGCGTCTTTTCCTCGAGGACGAGGATGGCCTCGGCCTCTTCGTTCTTCTTGCGCTCCGCGGCTTCGGCCTCGGCCTTCGCGGCGCTGGAGAGCGCGTCGCGCTCGCGGCGCTCTTGGTCGGCCTTCTCGCGCATCTGCTGGACGCGGAGGCGGTGGAGTTCGCGGAACGAGATGCGCGCTTCGCCGGAGGCGTCGACGACGGTGGCCGCGGCGATGGCCTCCGGAGTGAGGGCGGAGTCGATGTCGGTGGACGGCTTTCCTCCGGCGGCGGGCGTGGCCTCGGTTTTGGAGACCGCTGCGGCGTCAGTCGTGGCGGGCGATGCGGTAGGCAGAACGTGGGTCGGATGGGTGAGGAGGTTCGTCGGCTGGCCGGCGGCGAAGCTCATCGCGATGTCTTCGGCGACACCGTTGCGCGAGAGGCGCGCGGAGGCGCGCCGGAAGTCGACGGACTCGAGCGTGAACCCCCCGAGCGTCTGCCCTTCGAGCAGGAGGAAGGGCCGGCGTGCGCGGGTGTCGATGAACCCGGCGGCCGGCACCCCGCGATACGACGTGAGCGCGTTGAGCTTGATGGTGTCGGCGAGCTTCTCGGCGGTTTCGGCGGCCGGCGCCGCCTGGCGCGCGAGCGCGGCGGCGATCTCCTCGGGCGTCGGCTGGCGCGGGGCGCGGCCGAAGGGGGCGCGCCGGATGATCGCGTCGTACCGGTTCGTGGCGACGTCCGCTTCCGCGGTCGACGCGTGGAGGAAGGGCAGGGCGGCGAGCGCGAGAAACGTCATCAGTCCGGCCCTTGCGCCGGCGGTCGTGAAGCTCGTGCGTGGTGTGTCGCGCGTCGACATGGGCCGCCTCCGTCTGCCTGCGGGGGAGCCGCGGCTATTTGAGCGTCTTGCGCGTGGCCTTGGTCAGGACTTTCCACAGCTCCACGGAGGATTCGGCCTTGAGGGCGGCCTTGCGGTTGGGCTCCTTGACGAAGGCGTCGGTGAGGCTGGCGAGGAGGCGCAGATAGAAGGCGCTGACGGCGGTCGGAATCGTGCAGAAGAAGATGAGTTTCGCAGGCGTGTCAGCGAAACCCTGGAATTTGACTCCCTTGCGGCTGACGCCGAAGGCGAGTGCGAGGCCGCCGCCTTCGATGCCCCGCGCGTGGGGAAAGGCGAGCTCGTGGCCGATGCCCGTGCCGAGCATGGTCTCGCGGGCGATGGCCGTCTCGGCCAACTTGGCCGCGTCGTCGACGAACTGGGCCTTCTGCAGGGTCTGGGCGAATTCCTCGATGATCTCCGCGGGGGTCGTGCCGGCGAGTTCGGGGATCATCAGATCCGGGGACGAGAAGCGGGCGACGCCGACTTTCGGCTCGGAGCTCGAACGCGACGTGGGCTGCCCGACCCATTTGGCCCCGGAGGGATCGTAGATGATTCGAGCGCAGCTCGGGCAGGTGATGAGCTGCTGGCAGAGTTTGACGGCCTGGATCTGGGCGATGGCCAGGTGCATGCCGCAGACGGCGCAGGAGCCGTTGTTCATCGGCGCCATGACGATGTGGTCTTTGCGGAAGAGCCGCTGGAAGATGCTCTTCGCCTCGCCGTCGAGAGAGTCGACCATCGTCTCTATGCTGTTGTTGAGGGCGGAGAAATCGGCTGCGGAGCCCTTGAGCGCCCGCTGCTCGTCGCGGACGAGGATGAGTTCTTGGATCTGGTTGAGGTGGTTGACGATGCTGCGCATCAACTGACCTTCGGGCATGGCGGTGATTTTGTTCATGATAAGTTGTTTTTTTGAGCTGTCATTATCAATCCGCGCCCGCTTGAAGTCAATCGAAAACCGCTGTGGGGCGATCGTTGGATGTGCGTCAGAAAAGTGACAGGGAAATAGGACGGGGAAATAGGAATATGCTTGTGCAGCGCATGTCGGCTGGGTTTGTGTTGTAGCGTTGCGCCTACAATCGACAAGTCTGAGGCAGGGTTCGAGCCTGGACGGCGCGGAGCGAGGTGGGGCGCAGCCGTTCCGGCAAGCCGCTGTTGTCTGGCGAGAGCGATCCCGTGGCAGAGTCATGCGGCCAGGCCCTTGGCCGCCGCGCCAGCGCCTCACGGCGCCACTACAAACTTGGCCTGCGTTGCGTGGCGTGGCGGGCGCGCGATTCGTCCGAATGCGGGCGCAAGGTATTGCGCCCCTCCAGCCATGGCGGGCGCGCGCGGCGCGCCGCTGCGGAGTACCAACCCGGCTACGACGGGTTGCCCGGAGGCGCGCAGGGCCCGCGCGCCCTTCGTATCGATATTCGAGAGAATGCTTGTCAGAAATAAAAGCTGTCGGTTCTGTTGCCTATCCACGCGTGCGCGGGGCTTCGGCTTCGAACGCGGTGAAGGCAGCCAGCATGGCGTCGGCTTGTTCGCGTTTCGAGGAATCGGGCACGACGACGGCGGTCGGGCGGCAAAAGCGCGCCGACAACGCGGCGAAGGGCGTCCCCTCGACGGCGTTGGCCGCCCGCATCGCGGCGCCGAGCGCGGCGGAGTTCGCGACTTGGATGGTCTCGATGCGCGCCTGGAAAATGTCGGCCAGCAACTGCCGCATGCCTTCGGACTGCGAGGCGCCGCCGGTGACGCGGATGCGCGTGAAGGCCTGACCCTGCCACGCCGAATGGCGGCGCATGGAGAGGACCTGCGATTCGAGGAGCGCGCGAATGCGCTCGGCGGGCGTGGCCTCGGCGAAGTTGCAGCGGACGCCGGGCTTGAGCACGAGCGGTGTGGACTCCGGTTCGAAGTAGGGGAGCATGAGGCGCCCGCCGTTGCCGAACGGCGTCTGCCGGAGGGCCTCGCGATCGAAGAACGCCCAGTCGACGCCGCACGCCTCCTTGACCTTCTCGCGGGCGAGCGAGCCGTTTGTGAAGCAGATGAGGCTCATGAAGCCGCCGGCGGGATTCCCGAAGACGTGGCCGCAACCTTCGGGATCGGTCCGGAAGGCCGGCATCGCCGCGAAGAACGTGTCGCTCGTGCCGAGGCTGATCACGGCCATGCCGGGCTCGGCCGCGCCGGTGCCGACGAGGCTGTTGGGATTGTCGCCGGACCACACGGCCACGGGTGTTCCGGGCTTGAGGCCGTAGCGGGCGAAGCGCGGGGCGAGGCCGCCGGCGATCGTGTCGCCGGGCACGAGGCGGGGGAGCTTTTCAAGCAGCCCCGGCGCCGTAAACTCGACCAGTTCAGGATCCCATTTCAGCGTGCGCAGGTTGAGCAGGTTCATGCCCGCGCCATCTCCCGTGTCGACGGGCGCGTCCGCGTCGATGAGCTGCGAGCAGAGGTAGCTGCTCACGAGGTGGATGCGCGCGGTTCGCGCATAGGCCTCGGGATCGTCCTTGAAGAACTTGCGGATCTGCGGCCCGGTGAAGCGCTCGATGGGCGGGCTGCCGGTCTCCGCCTGCACCCGCGCGCCGAAACGTCCGGCGATCTCGCGGCATTCCGCCGACGTCGAACGATCCATCCAGATGGGCGACGTGGCCCTCGAAAGACCGCCGTCGCGGTCGAGATAGACGGAGCCGTGCTGCTGGCCCGAGCCGGAGATGCCCCGCACGTCGGCGAGATTGGCGCCGGCGTCGGCGAGGCGCTGGAGCGCGAGTTCCAGCGCCTCGGTCCACATGCGAGGATCGGCATGGCGCACGGCCGGGTCGTCGCCGGGGAGGAAACCGTTGGGCGCTCCGTACCGGGGGAGGTCGCGGCCGAAGTGGACCGCGGATTCGGCGAGGACGGCGTCCTCGCCGATGACGATCGCCTTGAGGCTCTGGGTGCCGGCGTCGATGCCGAGGTAGCTGGCCATGGCGCCTCCCTAGAGCGCGCACATCTGGCGGAGGCTCGCCAGATCGGCCTGCGTGGCGGAGAGACCGGCCGCCGGCTTCTTGATGCGCGCGGCGAGCTTGAGCGCGATGTCGAGCGCCTCCGTGCAGTTGCGGATGAACTGGCGGCGGGATTCGCGGGGATCGTTCGGCGTGCCCTCGGCGCGGAGCATGTGGCAGTCGAATTCGACGATGCCCTTCCAGCCGATGTCCTGGAGCGCCTTGAACATGAAGACGGTCTCCTTGAGTCCCTCGGGGCCTACGAGCGGCGGGAAGTCGTTGTCGAACTGCGCCTTGATTTGCGAGCCGAAGTGGAGGAACTTGAGCTTTTTGAGGCTGCACAGATAGGCGACGGTCATGCAGGCGTTCATCAGCGCCATGCTCTCGTGCTGGAGCAGCTCGGGGTTCACGCCCCAGAAATCCGGACGCTTGAGGCGGCCGAGGATGAAACCGACGGCGTGGCCGCTGGTGGGCAGGAACATCTGGCCGCGCGGCTCGTTCGGCTTGGGTTCGACGGAGGCGCCGACGTAGTTCGTCAGCTTCTGGGCCTCGATGTAGTCCGTGACGTGGTTCAGACCTTCGGCCAGCCAGTCGTAGATCTGGCCCCACTTCGTCACGGCGGGGACCTCGAAGCCGTCGCGGGCGACCCAGTAGACGTAGTGCTTCGCCCCGAAGAACTTGCCGATGCGCAGTGTGCGCTCCACCTTGCGGGCGGCCAGCTTGCGGATCTTGGGATCGGGGTTGCAGAGACCGCCGTCGCGGAACATCGGATGCCCGTGGAGGCTGCACGTGGCCGTGTTCACGCCCACGCCGGCCGCGTCGAGGACCTTCTTGATTTCGCGCAGCTTCTGGTAGACGGCGCTTTTCGGATCGAGATCGTCTTCGAGATGCTTGGGATCCCACGGGACGAGGTCGTCGTCGTGGAACGCGGTCAGCTCGATGAGGCCGGCCTCGCCGGCTTCGGCGATGAGCTTCGCGACTTCGAGGGAGTCGAGGCGGTCCATGACGGCGCCGCCAAAGGGATCGGATAGGGGGCTGCCCACGCACCAGAAGGGCATCGAGCGCTGGGTGACGCAACCTTTGTCGTAGTTCTTCCTGGCTTTCATGTCTTTTCCTCCTGTGTCTCGAGAGTGATCGAATCGGGACGTCAACGTCCGTTCACTTCAACACTATACATCAGCCGCAGATGGAAGGAAATGACGCAATGCGACAAGGTCATGATGATTTCGGACATTGCGTTCCGTTCCTGATCATGGACGTCAGAAGTGGATTCTATGCGTCGGCCCCGGCGCCGACGGACAGGATCTGCGCCAGCGTGTGCGACTGCCCCGGTGCGAGGACGATGGCGTCGTCGCGCGCGTTGGCGGCCTCGATGCACACCATCCCGTGATACTCGTCGTCTCCGAAATCGGGCATCCGCTTCGACTTCTCGATCCAAGGGTTCCAGACGACGGAGGCGCGGCTTCCGCGCTTCGCCACACGAATTCGACGGTCGAGGGCCGCATCGCGGATCAGGCAGTCGTCGGCCGTGTCGACATAGACGCGATCCACTTCCGAGCGAATCGCGATCGGCGCCTTTTCGGCCGGCATCGGCAACCGCGTGAGCGAATCGAAATACGGCGTCTGTTCGAGTCCTTCGATGGCGACGCGCCCGATGTCGCCCACGGCGAAGTACGTGTGGAGGGCTTCCGTGAGGACGAAGGGTCCCGTGCCGGTGTTGCGCGTCGTCAACTCGACGGCGAGGTTCTTTCCAAGGACGACGTGCAAAGCCAGTTCAAAGGCGTGCGGCCAGAATTTCCGCGTCCGCTCGTCATCGCGCAATCCGAGGCGGACCTCGGACTGGTCGGCGCCGGCGGCAACGGCATCGACGCTCCAGAACATGAGGCGCGCGAAACCGTGCATGGGCAGGGCGGGGTCGTCGGCGCTCGGGCCGAACCACGGCCAGCAGACCGGAATGCCGCCCCGAATGGGCTTGCCGGGAATGTAGGTGGATTCGCGGCTGATGAACAGAGTCGGCTTCTGGCCTGCGGGCCGGTAGGACAGCACGTGGCCGCCGTACGTCGTGATCTCGAGCGTTCCGTGGGCGTTCGCGAGAGTCAGAATCGGAAAGCCACCTGGACCTGTCCGGAAGGTCGCGCGACCGGGAGCGGCGAACTGTTTGTTGAGCAAGTCGATGTCGGTAGATTCCAAGAGGCACCTCGATTGTTTGATTTTACTCTGCCGGATAGTCAGCGACGGTCAGCTTCGCGGGAACGGATTTGAACTTCTCTAACTTAAGCCATCGTCCGCTGGTGCGCAAGACAAAACGGCGGGGGCGCGAGGGTGTGTGTGTCAGGATCGTGACAGGGTTGTAGTTTTTCGAGAGTTGGAAGTTGCCTTCAAGAGCTTGGTCGCGAACTTTGTCGCGAGTTTCGTCGAACCCGACAAAGTCCTGATCGTCATCGATGCGAGGGCGCGCAGGCCCTGTGCGCCGACGGGCAACCCGTCGTAGCCGGGTTGGTACTCCGCATCGGCGTGGCGCGCGCGCCCGCCACGGCTGGAGGGGGCGCAATCCCTTGCGCCCGCAGCGGCGGCCAAGGGCCTGGCCGCCCCCTGCTCCGCAGGGCTCTGCCACGGGATCGCTCTCGCCAGACAGCAGAGGCTTGCCGCGACGGCTGCGTTCCACCTTGCTCCTCGCCATCCAGGCTCGAACCCTGCCACGCATTGTAATATTGAACTTCGATTCGATATTACAATTTGCGGTTCCCCCTGTCACTTTCCTGGCACACCGCGACGGGCGACTCTATTGGACTTCATTCGCGGTTTCGATTGATTGCGAGAAGTGGGTGGATTATAATCGCGGCAACGTTTACGGAAAGGGATGAGATGACGGAGCAGAAGGGAAGGGGCCGCGGATGATTCGCGGGACACGCCGGCTGGACGGGAAGGGCAGGCGCCCGAGCGTGATCTTCCTGCCGTGCTATCGCGACCAGCGGATGCTCAACGGCGTCTGCCAGTTCGCCTGCGAGGCGGGCTGGGTGCTCGACACGCTCTACTTCCACAACGGCATTCTTCCGCGCAACTGGTCCGGCGACGGCATTCTCTGTCTGCTGGAATTGCGGGAGGTCGACCCCGCCGCGCCTCGCTTCGTGATGGCGCATCGCGGCGTTCCGGTGGTCGACCTTTCCGGAAACGAGCCGTCGGTGCCCGCCTGCCGGATCCTTCAGGACAACCGGGCCATCGGCCGCATGGGGGCGGAGCATCTGGCCTCGATCGGCTGCGTGCAAGTCGGCTTCGCCATTCAGGACCGCAACAACTTCCATTGCGAGCGCTACGAGGGTTTCCAGGCGCGTGCCGAGGAGCTGGGGCTGGCGGTGACGCGCATCCAGGTGCCGCGCGATTTCGCCCTGAGCCAGCGCACTACTGCGTGGTTCACGCACCATGTGCCAAAGCAAGCCGCGCCATTCGGCGTCATGGCCGCGGCCGACTACATCGCGCAGTGGATCCTGAAGGTCTGCCAGAGCGCCCGGAAATCCGTTCCGGAGGAGGTCGCGATCATCGGCGTCGACAACAGCCGCGAGATCTGCGATCTGGCTCCGGTCTCGCTGAGCAGCATCGACAACAACGCCTTCCAGCACGGTTACGAAGGGGCGAAGCTGCTGCACGGTCTGATGGCGGGACGGCGCGCGCCCTCACGGCCCGTCATCGTCCCGCCGGGCGCGCTCCACGTGCGCGAGTCGACGGACGTCGTGGCCGCGCGTCATCCGCATGTCGCCGCGGCCATGCGACATCTCGCGCAGCATTTCACGGAGCCCCAGTTGACCTCGGCGCACGTCGCGGCGCAGGTGCCGATGTCGAAACGGCGCCTCAACGACGCCTTTATGAAGTACACGGGCCGCACGATCTGCCAGGAGCTCGCGCACCGGCGTCTCCAGCACGCGCTCAAGCGGATCCAGACGACGGACGAAAAGCTCTGGGTGATCGCCGAGCAGTCGGGCTTTCATTCCGCCGAGGTGATGTCCCGTCTGTTCCATCGCCAGCTTGGCCATTGGCCTTCGACCTACCGCCATCCGGAATCGGGCGGTTGACCTGGAAAACAGAGTAGCGCTATTCCTCCCAGGCCCCAAATCTCCGTTGCGCGTCAGCCGAAGGTTTGATCCTTCCATCCCCAGTGGGAGCCGGCCTGGACGCAGAAGTTGACGTACAGACGCTCCGGCGCGACGCCGGCCTTCTGGAAGATCGCGGCATATTCCGCGCTGAGCTTCTTGCAGGCCTCGGGCTTGTACTCGCCAATGCTGTAGACGCGGACGAAGGCGCTGTCGTCGACGCGCTTGCCGGCGAAGGTCGCGACAGCGCCGTCCGACACGACGACCTGGACGTAGTCCTCGGGCTTGCCCAGGATTCTGGCGGTCGCCGAGGAGAGATCCAGGGCAAGCTGTTCCTGGACCGGGGTGTCGAGTTTGCGGGAGAGCGTGGCTTGGATGGTTGGCATGGCAGAGCAGTGATGATTGATGAATGAAGAATGAAGAATGATGAATGCGCTGACTTCCGGGTTGCGAGGAGGGGCGCAGGACGTTGGCCATATTGTGGTGGTGCGGGAGGCGAGATGCGGGGTTCTTCACCCTCTCACAGTTCCGGAACTGTGAGCGGCTGGAAAGTGGGAGGTAAGAGTGGGGGTGAAAACTCACGCACTCACGCAATCACGCACTCCCACCTCGCCCCGCGGCCCGCCAAGGGCGGGCGCGCTACACGGCGACTTTCAAGACGATCTTGTAGACGGCGGCGGCTTCGGGGCCGGGATCGCAGCCGGGGGCGTGCGCTTCGTGCGGCCAGATGATCAGGAACTCGCCGGCGCGGACGGTCTCGACCGCGCCGCGGCCCGCGAAGAAGGCAATGTCCTTCGCCGCGTCGTACGGCACGACCGGGTCCATCTCCTTCGGATCGCCCATGACGATGCTTTCGCAGCCGGAGACAATGTACTGAATGTCGATGAACTTCTCGTGCGTCTCGAACTTGCGACAGTCGAACGGATGCGTGTCGTAGCGTTGGGGCAGGGCGACGAGGCTCGTGCCGTCGATCTCAACGCGGCTCTCGGGAATGCCGCCGGCGATGGCGGCGACGAGCCACTCGAAGGCCTGCTTGAAGCGAGGGTGGACGGCGGCGTAGATCGAGGCGTTGGCGAGGGAGTCTTTGATCATGGCGTTTTCTTGTTGAGGATGGTGTTGTCGATGAGGCGCGTCCGGCCGATCTTCACGGCCAGGGCGACGAGCGTGTTCGGGCGGAGCGTCTCGACGGGTTCAAGCGAATCGGCATCGACGGCGACGATGTAGTCGATGACGGCACCGGGCGTCGGCGCGATCTGCTCGCGCATCGCGCCCAGCACGGCGTCAGCGGCGGAGTCCCCACGCCGCCACATGGCCTCCGCGAGGTCGAGCGAACGGCGCAGGCAGAGCGCGTGGCGGCGTTCGTCCGCGGAGAGGTACGTGTTGCGGGAGCTCATGGCGAGGCCGTCGGGTTCGCGGACGATCGGTCCGGGGACGATGGCGATCGGCATGTCGAGGTCGCGCACCATGCGGCGGATCACCGCGAGCTGCTGCGCGTCCTTCATGCCGAACACCGCGCTGTCGGCGCGGGTGATGTTGAAGAGCTTGTTGACGACGGTGAGCACGCCCTGGAAGTGCGTGGGGCGCGTGAGGCCGCACATCGTCTTGGCGAGGCGGTTCTCCGTCAAGGCAACGCTGGCGTCCGGCGCGTACATCTCCTCCGGCGAAGGCAGGAACACGACGTCGGCGCCTTCCGCCTCGCACATCGCGAGGTCGCGCGCCTCGTCGCGGGGATACGCGGCGAAATCCTCGCCGGGCGCGAACTGGGTCGGATTCACGAAGATGGAGACGACGACCTTGTCGGCGTGCTGACGGGCGATGCGGATGAGCGACAGGTGCCCTTCGTGCAGGAAGCCCATCGTGGGCACCAGGCCGACGTCGAGGTTCTCGATGCGCCACGATTCGGCGACGGCCGACATCTCGGCCTTGGTCTTCAGAACTTTCATCGCATGTCTTCCTTTCGGGTCTAGAACGTCTGGAGGCGCGCGGTCACGGCCTCGATGAGGAAATCGGGCGTGGAGGCGCCGGCCGTCACGGCGACCGTCGCGACGCCGGCGAAGTCCCCGGGGTCGAGCTGGTCGGCGGAATCGACGACGACGGTCGGCTTGAGCCGCGAGGCGAGCTGCGCGAGGCGTTGCGTGTTGGCGCTGGCGGGGGAGCCGACGACCACGAAGGCGTCGCAGTCCTCCGCGAGCGAATCGAGTTCGCCCTGGCGGTTGCGCGTCGCGTGGCAGATCGTGTTCACGATGCTCGCGCCCGGAAATCGGCGCGTCACCGCGGCGGCCGTTGCCTCGAACGTCGCTTCCGGCTGCGTGGATTGCGAGACGAAGCAGACGTTCCCCAAGTCGGACGGCAGCGCCTCCACGTCCTGTGGCGAGGTGACGACTCTGCCCCGCGGTCCGGCGCAGCCAAGTAGGGCGACGACCTCCGCATGGCCGGGATCGCCGAGGATGAGCACGGTGGCGGCGCCATCGGCGGCCTGGCGGACGATCCGCTGGATCTTGGCGACGTCGGGGCAGGTGGCGTCGATCAAGGCGATGGGGAGCGATTCCAGGCGGCGGCGGCGTTCCGGCGAGATGCCGTGTGCGCGGACGATCAGGGTTGCGCCTGCGGGGATCGCGGCGGGATCGGGGCATTCCTCGACGCCGGCTTCGCGAAGGCGCCGCATCATGTGCTCGTTGTGGATGAGCGGACCGTCGGTGTAGACGGGCGTCGCGCCGCTCGCGGCCGTCTTCCGGGCGAGTTCGACGGCGCGGCGGACGCCCCAGCAGAACCCGGCGGATTTGGCGACGACGACGTTCATCGGCCCTGGTGCCTCAGGATGTTCTGCGCGAAGACAGTCGGGAGATCCGTGTCCTTGAACCAGTAGACCGCGCCCTCGATCGTGAACGTCGAGCCCTTGAGCGAGTCGAGCTGGCGGTTGTTGCCGAGGACGTAGCAGACGGTCTGGGGCTGGCCCGAGACGGTGAACACGACGAGCCGGAAGCGCGTGGGATGGGCGCCGGTCGGCGCGAGCGCGAGGATGCCCGAATACGCGCCCGCGATCGCTTGCTCGGCGTTGTCGCGGAGGCGGGAGGCGGGGACCTTGGCGGGGCCGACGGTTGCCGCGTCCTCGGAGTCGCCAAAGAGCGAACGCCGGGCCGGACGGCTGGTCTGGCGAGCCTGTGCCGCGGCGGGAATGCCGGGGCGATCCGTGGCGGAGGAGGATCGGGCGCCGGACGCGACGGGATCGGCGGCCGCGGGGACGATCATGTCATCGAGCGGCGGTGGCGGCGCGGGGGACTGTTCCGCGGGCGTTGGCGCCTGGAGGACGAGGGATGCCACAGGGGCGGGAGGTTCCGGAGCGGGAGGCTCCGGAGCGGGGGCGGGGGCGGCCTGGGCGGGTTCAGGAGTCGGGGGAGAGGGAGGTGCGCAGGCCTCGACGTAGCTGTTGGTCACCCAGACGGCGGCCGTGGGGAAGGGCGCGATCTTCAGCCAGTCGCCGACTTTGCCGCGGACCTCGACGGCGTCGCCCTGCTGGAGCTGGCCGACGGCATGGTAGTTGAGGCCGGCCCCGGCGCGAACCTGCGCCTTGTTGACGTTGACCTTGCCGTCCGTGACGAGTTCAGCGAAGATCCAGAGGTCCAGGCTGTCGGGGGGCGTGACCTTGACCCAGGGATCCGCGAGGCTGCCTTGGAGCACGAGACGGTCGGGTGCGGAGACCTGCCCGACGACCTCGGCCTCGGCGGCGGGAGCCGCCCTGAGGTTGACGCGTTCGCCTTTGACGGCGACGAAGGTCTCGGCAGAGGCGATGCCCGCGACGATGAGCGCGGCGGCGGACAGGGCGAGGGATGCGGAGGCGCGGCGTGTCGAGTTCATGAAGGTTTCATCTCCTGATCATCTGCAAGTAAACCGGCGTGCTAGGTCCCATGAAAACATCAAGCACCATTCGGCTGGCCGGTGGCGCGAACCGATGGTGCTTGAACTGTCCGCCCGATTGGCGATCGGCTACTCTTCCGGCTTGGTCTTCGGCAGGTTGAAGCCGCGGACATCGTCCTTCTTCATCTGGCCGCGCTTCACGAGGATGTCCACGCGCTCATAGCGCTTGAGGACGTTGCGCTTGGTGGAAATTTTGCTGGAACCTTTGAGGCTGCTGTGCTGGCTCATGTTTCGGTGACCTTTTCTGTCTGGACTTAAACGGCTTAAAAACGGGCGCAAGAGTACCAGAAGCGGTGCCGCCTGTCAAACGGGATTTGCGGTTTGACGGGTCGCGCGGTAGCGGGCCGGCGTGACGCCTTCGGCCTTGCGGAAGGCGTTCCAGAAGTAGGAAGGCTCGCCTTCGCCCGCAAGCGCGGCGATCTCGGCAAGCGGAATGGCCGTGTCCGCCAGCAACCGGCAGATTTCGCGATGGCGGCGCCGACGCCATTCCGCCGCGGGGGGACGGCCGAGCGCGACCTTGAAGCGCAGTTCGAGGCTGCGCTTCGAGGCGCCGAGGCGGCGTGCTAGCGCGTCGGTGCCGCAGGGCCGGAAGAGGTTCGCTTCGATGTGGCCCACGGCGCGGGCCACGAGCGGATCGGGGCAGAGGAACAAAGCCGAGGATTCGCGCACGACGAGGCGCACCGGGGGCAAGGTCTCGGACGCAGTCCGCAAGGCGCCGCCGTCGAGCATGGCCGCCATCTTCGCCGCCGCAACGCGTCCGATCTGCAAGTCGGGCAGGACGATCGAGCTCAGCGGCTTTGCCGCCAGCACGGAGTCGAGGGGCGAATCGCCGACGCCCACGACGGCGACGGAGGCGGGGACGGCGCGGCCCCGCGCGATGAGCGCCTGCACCGCCTGGCGGGCGAGGAAGTCCGAGGCGCAGAAGCAGCCCGTGCCCTCGGGGAGTGTGGCGAGCCAGCGGCCGAGCTGCGCGGCGTCCGAGCAGACGACGTCCGCGGGCACGACGGCGAGCGCGAGTCCGAGTTCGGCGGCGCGGCGGACGAACCCCTCGTGCATGAGGCGCGAGGCGTGACCGGCGCGCTCGTAGACGATGGCCGATCTCCGCCAGCCGTTGCGCGCGAACGCATCGGCGGCGAGCCGTCCGGCGGCCGCGAAGTCGGGGAGGACGGAGGGAACCGACGTGATCGCCGACACGGTGCCGATGTTCACGAGCGGAACGCCGAACGGCTTCAGATCCTCGAGCCAGCGGTCCCCGAGAAAGGCGCCGATCACGCCGTCCACCGCGCCCGAAGCGAGCAAATGCAGCAGCGTTTCGGTCTGGTTGTGGTGAAGCGGCGCCAGCCGCGTCTCGGGGATGGCCGACAACACCTCCTGAACGCCGGCGAGGATACGCAGCGAACGCGAGAGATCCGAATCGAGCAGCAAGGCGACGGTCTTCATATGTGCGCGAAATCATAATATAATATTACGCTTTTGCACAATGAAAATCATGCAGCGGGGGAGTAGGATGCTCGCATTCAAGAACGGAAGGGGGATTTTCGAGCATGAAAAAGGCGTTGATCACGGGCATCACGGGCCAGGACGGCTCCTATCTGGCGGAGCTGCTGCTTTCGAAGGGCTACGAAGTCCACGGTCTCATCCGGCGGTCGTCGAATTTCAACACGCAGCGCATCGACCATCTGTACCAGGATCCGCACATCATGGGGGTGCGTCTCTTCCTGCACTACGGCGACCTGGCGGACTCGGTGCGGCTCACCAAGCTGCTCTACGAGCTGCGGCCGGACGAGGTTTACCATCTCGGCGCGCAGAGCCACGTGCGCGTGTCGTTCGACATCCCGGAGTACACGGCGGACGTGACGGGCGTGGGCACGGTGCGGATCCTCGACGCGATCCGCGAGGCGGGCGTCGGGCACGGCGTGCGCTTCTACCAGGCGTCGTCGTCCGAGCTCTTCGGCAAGGTGGCGGAGACGCCGCAGACGGAGAGCACGCCGTTCCATCCGCGTTCGCCCTACGCCTGCGCGAAGCTCTACGCCCACTGGATCACCCGCAACTACCGCGAGGCCTACGAGCTGCACGCCTCCAACGGCATCCTGTTCAATCACGAGTCTCCGCGGCGGGGCCCCACCTTCGTGACGCGCAAGATCACCATGGCGGTGGCGCGGATCAAGCTCGGCCTCCAGAACGAGCTCTTCCTCGGCAACCTCGAGGCGCGGCGCGACTGGGGCTTCGCGGGGGACTACGTCGAGGCGATGTGGCGCATTCTCCAGCAGGACAGGCCGGACGACTACGTGATCGCGACGGGCGAGACGCATTCCGTGCGCGAATTCTGCGAAGAGGCCTTCGCGCTGCTTGATCTCGACTGGAAGGACTACGTCCGCTTCGACCCGCGCTACGAGCGTCCGTCGGAAGTCGACCTGCTCGTCGGCGATCCGTCCAAGGCGAAGCGGGTTCTCGGCTGGAAGCCGCGGGTGAAGTTCAAGGGTCTGGTGCGGATGATGGTCGAGGCCGATCTGGCCGAGGCGCGCCAGCAGCGCGCGATGATCGAACAGAGGCAATAGGGGGAACGATGAGCAGTCAATTCGAGAAGACGCTGGTGCTGGGGCATCGCGGGATGGTGGGCTCGGCGGTGGTCCGCCGGATGGCGGCGAAGGGTCTGCCCGCGCCGATGACGGCGGGGCGCCAGGAGCTGGACTGCCTCGATCAGGCGGCCGTGCGGCGGTACATCGCCGAGAAACGGCCGACCTCGGTCGTCGTCGCCGCGGCGAAGGTCGGCGGCATCGAGGCGAACAGCACGCAGATGTCCGAGTTCATGTACGAGAACCTGATGGTCGCCACGAACGTGGTCGAAGCGTGCTTCCGCGCGGGCGTGCCGCGAGTCCTCTTCCTCGGCAGCTCCTGCATCTATCCGCGCCTGGCGCCGCAGCCGATCCGCGAGGACGCGTTGCTGACGGGCCCGCTGGAGCCTTCCAACGAAGGCTACGCCATCGCGAAGATCGCCGGCATGAAGCTCTGCCAGTACTACCGCCGCCAGTACGGCGTCTGCTACCATTCGGCGATGCCCACCAACCTCTACGGGCCGGGCGACAGCTATCATCCCCGGCATTCGCACGTCCTTCCCGCGTTGATCCGCCGCTTTGAGGAGGCGCGCGTCGGCGGCGTGAAGTCGGTGACGCTCTGGGGCACGGGCTCGGCGTTGCGCGAGTTCCTCCACGTCGACGACCTGGCCGACGCCGTGCTCTTCGTCATGGGCCTCGACAACCCGCCCGACTGGGTCAACGTCGGCTCGGGCGAGGAGGTGTCGATCCGGGATCTGGCGGAGAAGGTCCGCGTCGCGGTCGGTGCGGACTGCGAGCTCGCCTGGGATGCCTCGAAGCCCGATGGCACGCCGCGCAAGCTCCTCGATTGCTCGCTGATCCGCTCGCTGGGCTGGACGCCCCGGATACTCCTCGACGCCGGGCTGCCGCGCACGGTCGAAGACTACCGCCGCGAAGGCGCGACCGGCATCCGCCGGGACTAGCCGATGCCGAGGGCGTCGAGTCCGTCTTCGTCGAGGCCGAGATCGTGGCCGATTCCGTGCGGCAGCGTCGTGCGCACCTCCTCCCGGAAGCGGCGGGGGGCGTCGGCGGCGCGAAGTCGGTGACGCTCTGGGGCACGGGCTCGGCG
>JAAZAI010000174.1 GCA_012514445.1 Lentisphaerota bacterium | reverse complement strand
TGTAGCGGTCGCTGGAGTCAATCAGCCACCCAGTTTCGAATATGTGAAAAGGGGTGAGTGGCGATGAAGAATATTGATTTTGCTTGTCCATAGGCTCTTTCAGTGAAATAATCCAAGGCGTTTCTGTCACATATTCGAATATGTGAACAAAATGAAATATGTGACTTCATGGAAGGAGTGGGAGCATGAAGAAAACGGAGAAAAGTCTGGCACCGACGCTCTGGCGGACATGCCGGGTGCTTGCCAGCCCCAACCGGCTGCGCTGCCTCAAGGCCGTGCTGAAGGCTCCGGGGCGCACGGTTGAAGACGTCGCCGCCGCTGTCGGGCTGACGGAACCCAAGACAAGCCTCGCCTTGCGCTCCTTGCAATCGCGCGGGATCCTTTCATCCAGGCGTCGGAGCCGGTGGGCCCATTACCATCCGGAGCCCGACCCCGCAGTCGCGACGGCGAAACCGTTCCTCGACGCGGCGAAGCACGCACTCGTAGACAACCGGATGCCCGAACAGGACTTCAGAATCGCGATGCAGGCCTACACCCATCCGCGCCGCATCGCCATCGTCCGAGCCGTGGCCCATGCGGACAACCTTCAGCCGGCGGATCTCTGCGAAATGCTGCACGTCAGCCCAGAGGCGATGGGCCGCCACCTGAAGAAGCTCAAGACGCTCGGCGTCGTCCATTTGACGAGAAAAGGCTGCGCGCTGGCGCCCCCCGGCTCGGATCTCGCGAAGGACCTCCTCGACATCATCCTGTCATGACCGCTCGCCGTCACATATTCGAATATGTGACAGACGGGGTTCCGCCGCCTGAGCGGGCCACCCCAAGGCTGCTTGACCCATTGGCGGACGAAATAGACCGGTCGTCGGGACGGCATCGCCCCTCCTTCGCAACGGGCTTGCGGGCGCTGAATGAGGCTTTGCGATGCGGCCACCCAGATGGGGCGCAGCCGCCCCTTTGCAGGACAAGCCCGGCAAGGCGCATCGCCTGGAAGACGACTTGCATCTGGCGGGGACTTGCGAAGCATTCGAGCCGGTTGCATCTGCGGCGTCTCGACGCGTTCAACAAGTGCCATCTCGGTTTCGCCCGAAGTCAGGTAGTCTGATGTTGCAATTCCTTGCCACGAACTCTAGGATAGGTGCTTGGTTTGGCTATCCATCAGCGTCAAACTTGAAGAAGCCTCCTTTGCATCCGTCGATCCGAAAGGCAGCCAGAATGAACGCAACATCACTGCAGGCACGAGACTCCGCCACCGCGGTCCTCTCTTGGGCTGGCCATCATCACGTCCTCGTGGTTCGACGGGCACTCGTTGGTGCTTGCTGCCTTGGAGCCGTTCTCCGTTCGGCAGCCGAACTGCCCGCCGCTGATTTCTGGTTGCGGGATTCGGAAGCAGGCGTCGTCGTCGTTGCGCCCTTGGCGGAGCAGTCCACTTCGACATCGAATTTCCTCGTGCTCGCCGCGCCGACGTCGTACGACGGCCTCGCGGGCGTCGGCTCGGGGACCTTTCAATTCATCAACCCCGCCGTGCCGTGGAATCCCGATGGGAACACGCTTCCGTTCGATGTGCCGAGCGCCTACGTTCGAGCCGTTCCCGATCCCGGCTCCTATCGCTTCGCGTGGCTTGCGGGCGGCGAGATCGGCGACATCCAGAAGCGGATGCCGGCGACATCGGACACGCAGCTCAACGCGCTCGTCGGCCTCTCGGGCTTCAATCTCGTCTACTACCTCTTCAGCCGCGCATACCTTCCCGGAGTCGATGATTTCGGAGACATCGACGCCGACGGGCTCAGCGACCGCTGGGAGTC
>JAAZAI010000173.1 GCA_012514445.1 Lentisphaerota bacterium | reverse complement strand
CCGCCCAGTTGGGCTGCATGCCCGCCTGCGAGGCGAGTCCGTCCGTCACCGAATCGATCTGGATGGTGTATTCGTTCATGTTCTACCTCAGCAGCAACATGACGGCGTCGTTGGACAGAACGACGGTGATCTGCTCGTTCTGCTCGTCGGTTCCGCGAGCGACGACCTTGAGCAGGTTCCAGTCCTTCGAGAACATCCAGGCGGGCGGAGGCGGGGAGAGATCAATACCGGCGAACGCGAGCGGCGACGTCCCGTCTGCCAGTTCCAGCTTACGCGGCAGTCCGTCGGCCCCCAGGCTTATCCGTAAGGAAAGCTCCTTTCGCGTCTCAGCTCCGGCGGGAGCGGCGGCAAAACGGTTTGAGACGGCAGAACCCGAAACGAACCACGATCCGCAGTCCCAGCCCATCGTCAGGCCGGTTTCCTCGTCGGACAGATTATCGTCGGCGGATTCGTCCGTTCCGAAAGCCACCTGCACGTTGTTGGATGGCGTGGCGTCGAAGGAGAGGCTGACATTGAAAAGTCGAGTGTTTTCACCCCATGCCCTCATCGCCACGTTTGTCGAGACTTCCGTGTCCGCGAACACGGGGGGCAGCAGTTCAGGCATGGTCAGCGCTGAAGCGGATTGGACGACAGCGAAAGCGAAGAGGAAGGTTTGTAGAGGAATCCGCTTCCTGGGAAATTTCATCTTCATGGCATTTGCTCTCCTGATGGTAGCATTGCCGCCGACCTCTCCACTCACAAAGAGGGATGCGTCGACTACTGCTTGCGCAGGGACTTGAGCAGCGCGATCTCGGCGGCATAGCCGTCGAGTTCGTTGGGCGTCTCCAAATAGAACGGCAAGTCGCGCAACTGCGGATGGTTGATCACCCTGGCGAGCAGCGCGGTGCCCAGCGTCCCCTCCCCAATCTTGGCGTGGCGGTCCTTGTGCGCGCCCAGCGGATTCTTGCTGTCGTTGAGATGGATCGCCTTGAGCCGATCCAGCCCGACGACGCGGTCGAACGTCGCCAGCACGTCGTCGAGGTCGCCTGCCACGTCGTACCCCGCATCCGAGATGTGGCACGTGTCGAGGCAGACGCCCAGGCGGTCGCCGAGCCTGGCACCGTCCATGATGCGCCGCAGCTCCTCGAAGCGCGAGCCGACCTCGGAGCCCTTGCCGGACATCGTCTCGAGCAGCACGGTCGTGCGCTGATCCGTCGTCATGATCGCGTCGAGCGTTTCGACGATCAGCTCGATGCCCCGGCCGATCCCCTGCCCCACATGGCTGCCGGGATGGAAGTTGTAGTAGCTGCCGGGCAGGTTCTCGAGTCGCACGAGGTCGTCGGCCATCGTCTCGAGCGCGAACTCCCGCGTGCGCGGCGTGGCGGAGCACGGGTTGATCGTGTACGAGGCGTGCGCGAGCATCGTCCCGAAGCCGTGCGCCTCCGCCATCGCCCGATAGGCCGCCACGTCGGCGGGGACGATGTCCTTCGCCGCGCCGCCGCGCGGGTTGCGGGTGAAGAACTGGAACACGTTCGCGCCGACGGCGAGGGCGTCGCGCCCCATGGCGGCGAAACCTTCCGCGGCGGAGAGATGGCAACCGATGTAGAACATGGGGGGCTCCTGGCTAGGGTCTGGACCTTGGGATGCGGTGGAGCGCGGGGTGCAGGAACCGCAGCTCCATCGGAAACGCGTTTTCGAAATGCCGCACCCGCGGCGGATGCGCGCCCTCGATCGTCCCCACCACCTCGACGACGTCGAAGCGGAAGGGCGTCCTGGGCATCCTCCGGAGGTAGCGCGCCGCCGCGCGGCAGAGCGCGTGGCGCTTGCGCTGGTCGACCGCCGCGCGGCCGCCGCCGAAGGCGTCGGACGCGCGCGTCTTCACTTCGACGAAGACGAGCTGCCGCGGTCCATCGCGACCGTGCGTCGCGACGAGGTCGAGCTCGTCGCGCCCGACGCGGACGCGCCGGCCGAGAATGCGGTAGCCCTCGGCTTCGAGCGTCGTCGCGGCCACGCCCTCGCCCCACAGCCCGGTCCGCTCGGCCTCGGTCGGCGCGGCCGCGCCGTCGCCGGAGGCGGAGTCACGACCCCGCCCCCGCAGCAGCCAGCCTTGAAGCCTGCGAAGCAACGCCATCGGCCGCTCCTAGTTCTCGATGCCGTACTTCTTGATGAGGCGCTGGAGATAGGCCCGCTCGATGCCCGCCTCGCGCGAGGACTTCGAGACGTTGCCATCGTTGCGCTTGAGCAGCTTGAGGATGTACTTGCGCTCGAACTCGTCCACGAGCTCGGCCTTCTCCTCCTTGAACGGACGGTTGCCGATCGCGTCGTCCACCTTCATCGCCTCGATGGCGGAGTCGGGGGCGCGGGCTTTGACGAGGCGGCCGGCGTGGAGGCACGCGGTGAGGTCGATCGGGCGCGAGGGGCTGTAGAAGGCGCGGTCGATGAGGTTGCGCAGCTCGCGCACGTTGCCGGGCCAGTCGTGGCGCCGGAGCACCTCCATCGCCGCGTCGAAGTCCGCGATCTCGTCGAGCGCGTCGGATCCGTGGAGGTCGCTGACGAACTTGCGCGCGAGCAGCGGGATGTCCTCCTTGCGCCGGCGCAGGGGCGGGATCTCGAAGTTGACGACGCAGAGGCGGTAGAACAGGTCCTCGCGGAAGCGGCCTTCCTCGACCTCCGCGTCCATGCGCCGGTTGGTGGCGCAGATGATCCGCACGTCGACCTTCTGCACGGCATTGGTGCCGACGCGGCGGATCTCGCGCTTCTCGAGCACGCGCAGCAGCTTGGGCTGCAGCTCGGGGGCGAGATCGCCGATCTCGTCGAGGAACACCGTGCCGCCGTTCGCGTATTCGAACGCGCCGGGACGGTCGGAGGCGGCGCCGGTGAAGGCGCCCTTGACGTGGCCGAAGAGCTCGCTCTCGATGAGGTCCTTGGCCAGCGCGGCGCAGTCGATCACGACGAAGGGCTTCGCGGCGCGCGCGCTGTGCCGGTGGATCTCCTCTGCCATGATCTCCTTGCCGGTGCCTGTCTCGCCGGTGATCATGATCGAGGCGTCGGTGGGCGCGTACGTCTCGGCGATGTAGAAGACGCGGCGCATGGCGACGCTGCGGCCGAGGACGCCGCCGAAGCACTCCGAGGGGCTGATCTGCAGCTCGCGCGCCTCCATCGTGGGCGAGAAGACGATGCGAGTCGTGCCGAGCTGGATCTCGGCGCCGGGGTTGAGAAAGGCGCTGGCGATGCGCACGCCGTTGACGAACGTCCCGTTCGTGCTCTCGAGGTCGGCGATGCCGTAGCCGCGCTCGTCGGCACGGATTTCGCAGTGGCGGCGCGACACGGACGAATCCTCGAGCCGAAGGTCGGCGTTGGGCGCCGAGCCGATGACGAAGGCGTCCTTCTCGATGGGGAACTCCCGCCCTTGCAGGGGGCCGGAAGCGACGAGGAGCACCGTCTTGCGGATGCGCGGCGTAGCGTTGCCGGAGGACGCCGGCACGATGAGCGTCTGTGATGTATCCATGCGTCCTAGTATAGCCGCTGGCGCCCCCTCCGGGCAAGCGGCATTCCCGCCGAAATCGGTCAGGCGACGGAGAAGATGAAGGAGAGCCAGCTTAAGCAGACTGAGTTCGGCCCCGTCGCCTGACCGCTTCCAGTGAGTGGAGAGTAGTTTGTAGTGAGCAGTTTCCGCTGGGGCTCTGCCCCAGGCCCCGGTAGGACTGGAGTAAACGGGGTCTGGGGTGCCCCCAGCCGGAACTACTCACTTCGCTCTTCTCACTACTCACTCATTTCACAAACCCGGCCAGCGCGCCCACCATCGCTTCCGGGAAGAGGTTGAGGAGCAGATACACGATGAAGTACGCCGGCAGGAAGCGCACCGCGCCCCGGAAGACCTGCGCGGCGGTGGCGTCCGGACACAGGCCGTTGACGACGAAGCACGAGACGCCGATCGGCGGCGTGATCGCCCCGAGCGTCGTCACGAGGCAGATCGTCTGCCCGAACCACACCGCGTCGTAGCCCAGGCCGGCGACGACCGGCTCGAAGAGCGGCAGCGAAATCAGCAGAAACGCCAGCGCGTCCATCACGCAGCCGCCGACGAAGTAGCACGCCATCATCAGCGCCAGCACCATCCAGGGCGCGAACTGCATCCGCACCACCCACTCGGCCAGCAGGAACGGCAGACGCGTGAGCACCATGAAGCGCCCGAAGACCGTCGCGCCGGCCAGGATGAGGAACACCATCGCCGAGATGCGCATCGTCGCCTTGAGCGACTTGAGCAGCAGGGACGGCGGCAGCTTGCCGCGGAGGGCGCAGCCGACGATCGCCAGCAGCGCGCCGAACCCCGCCGCCTCCGTGGGCGTCACCAGCCCGGAGAACATCGCCGCCATGATCACGCCGAAGAGCGTCGCCACCTCCAGCACCGCCGGCAGCGAGGCCAGCCGCTGCGCCCGCGTCCCGCGCGGCACCGCCGGAGCCCAGTCCGGATGGATGCGGACGACGACCCCCACCGTCAGCGCGAAGCACAGCGTCAGCATGAGTCCGGGCACGAGGCTCCCCGCGAAGAGCTTGCCGATGCTCGTGCCCGTGTAGAGTCCGTAGACGACGAGCACGATGCTCGGCGGGATCATGGCGCCCAGCGTGGAGCCAGCCGCGATGCTGCCGCATTTCACCTCGGGGTGGTAGCCGGCGCGGGTCATCGGCTCGAGCGCCACCGCGCTCATCGTCGCCGCCGTCGCCGTGTTCGATCCGCAGATGGAGGAGAACCCGGCGGAGGCCAGGATCGTCGTGACGGCCAAACCGCCGCGCCGGTGTCCGAACCACGCCTCGGCCGCGTGGAACAGCCGGTCGCTGTACCCCGCGTGGAAGATCACCTCGCCCAGCAGCACGAAAAGCGGTATCACCGTGAAGCCGTAGTTCGAGAAGACGCCCCACACCTCGGGGCCCGTCGTGCCGTTCACCAGCGCGGCGAACGTGGCCGGCGGATTCAGCGCCGCCATCCCGCAGAAGCCCGCCAGAAGCATCGCGAGCCCCGGCGACATCCCGCCGAGCAGGATCAGCGCCAGCATCCCCGCAACGCCCAGCAGGCCGATCAGTCCCGGATCCATCATTTCTCGATCTCCCCGCGGATGCTGTTCACGGTGCCCGCCCGCTTGAGCGCGTCCTTGCCCGCGGCGTCGAGGTTGCCCAGACCCATCGCCATGAGCACGAAGTCGGTGATGAAGGAGGCCGCCAGCAGCACGAGCCCGGCCGCGACGCCGAACATCAGCCACGGATACGGCAGCTTCAGCGTCTCGGACACTTCGCCGGCCGCCAGCAGCGCGCGGGCGCGCGCCGCGATCTGCAACGCGACCAGCAGGACGAGCACCGCGCCGGCCAGCACGTTGAAGGCGCCGATGCGGCGCTGCGCCGATGCCGGGTACCTGCGTGTGAACATGTCGAGTTCGACATGGCCGCGCCGTCGCTGCGTCTCGGCCAGCGCCAGCGCCGCCATCACCGCGCCCAGATAGCCGGAAATCTCGTAGGTCGACCCGATCGGATGCCCAGCCACGCGGCAGGCCACGTTCAGGCCCGAGATCAGCACGAGCAGGACGAGCAGCGCGCAGGCCGCGCCCATGCCCAGACCGCAGAGCGCGCGCTCCACGTTGACAAGCCGGATGTGCATCGCCCCCTACCTTCCGCGGATGAAATCGACCACCGCCTGGCCGTCGATCCCCTTCGCCGCCATGCGCGCCACGTACCCCTGGATCAGCGGTTCCGCCGTCGCGCGCAGCGCCGCGGCGTCCTCCGCGGTGAGAGCGGTCACCTTGAGCGCGTGGTTCGCCTCCGCCCAGGCGACGGCCTCGGCGACGTGGCCGTCCACGTAGTCGCCCGTCCACGCCGCATGCTCGCGGTAGAGATCGTCGAGCACCTGCTTCACGTCCTCCGGCAGCGCCTCGTACTTCGCCCGGTTCATCACCACCGCGAAGCTCACGACGCAGAGGTCCGTCTTCAGCACATAGGGGCAGTAGCTCGCGTAGTTCATGTCCTTGAGCACTTCGGCGGACGAGACGTTGCCGCCGACGATGCCCTTCTGAAGCGCGTCCGGCACGTCGGACTGGGGCATGGCCACCGGCGTGGCGCCGAGCACCTTCATCACCTCGGCGCCGGTGCCGGAGGAGCGCAGCGGCATGTTCTTCAGATCGGCGAGGGTTGCGACGGGCTTCGCGGTCATCACGACCGCGGGCGGGCACGTGAAGGCGGTGAGGACTTTGACGTCCTTGAACTCCGCCGGCTGTTGTCCCTTCAGGAGATCGGCCAGCGCGAGGCTCGCCGTCCTGGCGTCCGGGAAGAAGTGCGGCAGGTCGACCGCCTCGGAGACCGGGAAGCGGCCCGGCTGGTAGCTCATGGCGAAGTTGCCGATGTCGGCCGTGCCGGCGATGACCCCGTCGAAGATGTCCTTCGCGCCGAGCAGCGTGCCGCCCGGATACGTGTTGATCTTGAGGCGGCCGCCCGTGCGCTTCTCGACCTCCGCCTTCCAGCGTTCCATCTGGACGCACGGGAACGTCGAGGCCGGCGGGAAGTTCGCGTAGTTGAGGGTGATCGCCCCCGTTGCGGACGCGCCGCCCGTTTCACCGGAACCACAACCCGCCACCACCAGCAAACCGGTCGCCAAGGCTGACAAGAGCGCGATCGTCTTCATGTCGAAACTCCTTTTGTTTCTGTAAATAGAAACTACTCTAGCACGTCCGTACAGGCATTTCAAACAAAAAGATTAAAAGACTATCGGACCACCACGACGGTTCCGGCTTCTCGGACCCCCCCATGATTCGACGGCGAAATCATCCCACCAGACTTGACACGAACCCTTGTTGTTGCAGGAACGGTATCCGAACCGATTGCCGATGAGCGGCTGCAGGTCGACGAGCGTCGCGGTGTTCGTCTCGGAACCGTAGGACAGACGATACGTCAGGGTCAATGCCGGATTGGAACTTGTCCCGTATTCCCCGACCAGTTCCATGTTGTAGATTCTGGCGCGGTCGAAGGTGATCGTCGTCGAGGTCGTCGTGGTAAGACTCTCCACGCCGCCGACGAATTTCGAAATGACGATGTTGCCGACGACGTTGGTGAAATAGACCCGTGCGTAGTAGTAGCTGTCGAGGTTGGCATCGCCGGCCAATGCGCACAGTCCTTGGAATCCGCCGGGGGAGTTGGTCGTCGTCGAAACGGTGCTTCTCGCCTGCATCGCGATTTGCATGTCGAAGTTGCGGGCTTCGGAGGCAACGCCGCCGAGATCCTGGAAGTCCAATGTCGCCCACCCGTACAATGTCGATATTGCCTTCGCTCCGTCCAACAAGTTGTAGTGCCTGCCCCCGCTCAGGGACCAGGTTACGTAGCTCGCCTTGTTCGCTGGGCTGGCGCCCAGCGCGAAGTCGTTGGTGCTCTCCGGGGCGCTGTAGGTGTTCACGTACGGAGTCGAGACCGTGGCGCCACAGGTGTCGAGGGGTTGGAGCATGAGCGCGGCGGCCGCCATTGCGAAACAGATCGCATTGATGTTCATGGAGTCTCCTTTCGGTTGATGTGTGATATCGTCCAGTTCAGCCAGGCCGATGCGTCGCCCCCGGGAGGGACGACAAGCGGTCGGGACATTTCGACGTTGTAGAATCCGCCGCCAAACCAGATGCGGGGCGGATCCCAGCCCTCGGAGAACGTCTGGCGCATTTCCAGACCGGCGCCCTCGTCGGCGACGGCCCACCAGTCTTCCGACAGCGCCGGGGCCGGACGCTCGCCAAGATCGATCCAGAAGGGCAGCTTGAAGACGCCATTCGTCGTCGGGAAGAGCAGAATGTCCTCGCCCGATTCCGCGCGGCCGCCAAGCCGATATTCGGGATGCATCTGGAATCGCACCTCGCGTTGCCGGGGGGGAGGGGTTGCGGGCGAGCAGATGGAGCGTCGCCGTCGGAGATGTCGCATCCACCGTCCACCGGAGGGAGACGGGCATCTCCTCCGGCGCATTCAGCAGCAGGCTTCCGGGGGGCGACGGCATGACGGACCAGGGAAGGTTCCTCCCTTTCCCGTCGAGTGTGAACCAGATGGCGTAGCTGTGCGCGAGGCTGGCCAGCGTCGGCAGGAGGTCGTAGTCGATTCTCACCTGGTTCGTCAGCGTCTCGCGATCGATGAATTCCAGCACACGGCCGCCCTGCTTCGGGTCGATGCAAAGTTCGACATGGGCGTTGGCGATCACCCAGAGGTCGCTGTCGTGATGCTCGAAGCGAACCTTCCGGGTCGCGGTCTCGCCGCTCGCGACGGGCGTCAACTGGCGCAGCGTCACGATCTGCTCGTCGGAATGGGATGCGCCGCGAGCGGTGTATTGGACGACGACCATGCATTGGACGAGCACCGTGTCGCCTGGGAATTCGATCGGGGTCTGGATTTTCTCCGTGCTTCCGGCGTGGGCGCCGACATCGAACTTCCGGGTCTGCAGGACCTTGCCGTTCCGGTCTCTGATCACGATCGATCCGGAAACGGGATCGGCGGT
>JAAZAI010000021.1 GCA_012514445.1 Lentisphaerota bacterium | reverse complement strand
TCTCGGGCGTCGTGAGCTCGCTCTTCGCGCCGAACCTCGACCGCTGCGAGGTGCTCAACATCGGCAACCACCGATCCGAGGAGCTCCTGCACCTGATCGAGGTCCTGGCAGGCGCGCTCGGCGTGGAGCCGAAGATGACGATGCTGCCGATGCAGCCGGGCGACGTGCCCGCCACCTGCGCGGACATCGAGCGCATCCGCGCCAAGCTCGGCTTCGAGCCGACCACCACGATCGAGACGGGCGTCCCGCGCTTCGTCCAGTGGTATCGCGCGTATCACCGGATTACTTAAGGGTTTCGTGGTTTTCTCTCCACGGAAAACACGGAATAGCTGGTAGAAAACATGGCTTTGTTGTTGCTTCTATATCGAAACGTATCGTAGGTTTTTTCCGGGATTCGTGTGGGTTTTCACCAAGCCTTGTCGTGAGCCTTGTCGATTCGAAATCTCATCATAATCATAATCTTAATCGTCATCGAACATGTGTACGAGCAAGTGTAACCGAGCAAGTGCGGAGAGCAAGTGCAGCCGCGAAATGCCGATCCCATCCGGTGAAAAAGGGGTCGACAAAGTTCGCGACAAAGTTGGCGACAAAGATCATCACACGCAAAGCTCTGATGCTCCACTAAGAGGAGATCTCGACAACATCCGAATCGTGCTGGTCGGCACGCTGTACGGCGGTAACGTCGGCAGCGCCTGCCGGGCCATGTCCAACATGGGGATTCGGCATCTGCGGCTCGTCGCGCCCGATGCCGCGCTCGACTGGGCGGAGGCGGAGAAGATGGCCGTGCACGCGGACGACGTGCTCGCCGCGCGCGAGACGTTCGCGACGCTCGGCGAGGCCGTCGCGGACTGCGTGGCCGTCGTCGGGACGACGGCGCGACGCGGCCTGTATCGCCAGCACGCGCTCACGCCGCGCGAGACGGCCGCGGCGGTCGCGCCGCTTGCGGCGACGGGGCCGGTGGCGATTGTCTTCGGCCGGGAGGACTGCGGCCTGCACAACGAGGAGGTCGCCTGCTGCACGCACCTCGTGCAGATCCCCACCGCGGCCTACGCGTCGCTGAACCTCGCGCAAGCCGTGATGGTGATGGTCTACGAGCTGTTCCTCGCGGCCGGGTCGTTCGAACCCGTCCGCGAGAAGTCGCCGCCCGCGCCCGCCGCCCTGAAGGCGCGGATGATCGGGATCTGGCGGGACTATCTGGGCGAAATCGGCTTCATGGAGCCGGCGATGGCGGACCACATGATGGCGGCGATGAGCCGGATCTTCTCCCGCGGTGCGCTGACCGAGGACGACGTGCGCATCCTCATGGGCGTCGTGCGCCAGAGCCGTTGGGCGGTGGCGAACGGGGAGCGGAGTTAGACGTCGAGCACGGGCCCGGGCCACTGGTGGAGGCAGAGCTGCGTGGTGCCGGCGAGGCCGCAATCGCGCAGCACTTCCGCCGCGCAGCCGCGGGCGAGCGCCGGGGTGTTGCATTCCTCGCTGAGATGCGCGAGGAAGAGCGTGCGGAGCTGGTCTCCCGCGATGCACCGGAGCAGGTCGCACGCCTGAACGTTCGAGAGGTGGCCGCGGCGCCCGAGGATGCGCTGCTTGACCATCCAGGGGCGGCTGGAGTTCAGCAGCAGGTCGCGGTCGTGGTTGAATTCAAGGATCAGCGCGTGGCAGCCCTTCAGATGATGGGCCACCATGTCCGGCACCTCCCCCATGTCCGTGGCGATGCCCAGCCGGCGTTCGCCGTCGCTGACCACGAACCCCACGGGATCGCCGGCGTCGTGCGGCACGGTGAAGGCCTCGAAGGTCAGCGCCCCGATGCCGAACGCGCAACCCGCCTCGAAGAGGTTCCACTCGAAATGCTTCTTCGCGTTGGACTCGACCGTCGTGGACGTCCCGTAGGTCGCGTAGAGCGGCAGGCGATGGCGCCCCGTGAGCACGGGGATGCCGGCCGTGTGGTCCGAGTGGTCGTGTGTGATGCAGAGGCCGGCGATGGCGTCGAGGCCGACGCCGATCTGCGCGAGACGTTCCTGGACGGACTTGCGGCTGATCCCGGCGTCCACGAGGACCCGGGTGCCTTTCGATTCGATGTAGATGCAGTTGCCGCTGCTGCCGCTGGCCAGGACGCAAAACTTCATCGCATGGCTTCCTGCGTGTTCGTGCCGGTCGGCATGAGCACGCGCCACGGGAACTTGACGTTGCCGGAGGACACGATCGTGATCTGTTCGGGGGAGTAGCCCGCCGGCGAATGCATGTCGCGGGTGCGGACGATCTTCACCTTGACGGGCCCCGCGGATGCGGCTGGCGCTTCTTCGGCTCTGGGCTTGTCCTCGACCGCCGGCGCTTCAGGCGCCTCGGCGGCTGCCGCCGTCGCGTCCGGCTCCGCCACGTCCTCGGCCGCGGGCCGGGGTTGCGCAGGCGCGGGGCGAGGTTGTTCAGGCGCGGGTTCTGGCTTGCGGCGCGGGGAGGAGTAGATGCCGGTCTTGCGAGCCTGGGCGGCCGCTTCGGCGGGAGAGGGTCGGGCGGGGGGCGCGACCTTGGGCTCGGGCTCGCGGATGCGCTCCTGCAGGGCGGACATCATCTCGACATTCTGCGCCTGGAGCGACTTGATCACCTCCAGCAGTTCGGAAACCTGCGGATCTGGCTGCGCCGCGACGACCGGCTGCGGCGCGGGCTGGAGCGCCGGCGCCTGCGCGACGGGCGCGGGCATGCGCTGCAGCAGGATGTCGAGCATCTGCGCCTGCTGCGTGTCGCTGCGGCGCATCATGCCGCTGAAGAGAACAGCGCCGATGACGCAGAAGAGGACGACCAGCAAGACGATCGCCGACATGAAGCAGATCGTCAGCGTCATCTGGCGGCGCCGGGCGCGTTCGCGTTCGGCGTCCAGAAACTCCTGGAACGCCTTGAGCACGGGGAACGATTCGTCGCCTTTGGGGAATGCGAGCGCAAATGCGTTTTCGGCCGTCTCGGGGCCGTCGTGGGGTCTGCCTTCTTCCTGTCCGCTCATGTTGGATCAACCTCGTGTGTGGGTAAATGAATGGTCCGCCTAGCGCATCCGCCGCATCCAGGGTTCGATCTTGAAGCGCCGATCGTCGTCGCCGCCCTCGCCGCTCGGAGGCGGCTGGCCTTCGCGGGGACGTCCCTCGGCGTCGAAGAGCAGGCCGGCGCCGCTTTCGAGCTCCTCGATGCGGTGCTGCAGCGTGGCCTGGATGATCTGCCACTGCTGGCGCGTCTCCTCGAATTCCTTCTCCGCGGAGAGCAGCGCGCTCTCCTTGCGGCGGAGCTGGCTCGTGAGCGAGTCGTAGTCCGCCGTGCGCTGTTCGACGCGCGAGAGCTTCTCGCGCAGGAGCGCCTCTTTCTGGACGAGCGCCTTGCAGCGGCCTTCCATGGCCTTTTCGTTCGCCTCGGCCCGGGCCATGTCCGCCTGATGGTGGCGGCGCGCGGATTCGAGCTCCTGCTGGAGCTTGGCGATGAGCCGGTCGTTGCGCTGTTCGGCCTGCTCGGCGCGGGAGGTCTCGCCGGGATCGCGCGCCATGACGCGCTCGAGGCGCTCGATCTCCTCGTGGAGGGAGCCCTGCAGCTCCGCGCTGGCGGCTCGGGCGGCCGCGTTGCACTCCTTCTCGGCCTCGAGCGTCTTCTTCATCATGGCCAGCGCGCCTTCGGCGAGCATCTTGATGATGGCGATGTCGCCCTCGGTCGGCCGCTCGGCGGTGGCGGCGCGGGCGTTGCTCTGCGTCAGGGAGTCCTTGAGCAGGTCGCGTTCGCGGATCAGGTCCGCGAGGCGCTTCTCCAGATCGCCGATCCGGCGATTGGCGCCGAACGTCTCGCCTTCGCCCATGGGCGCCTGCGGCGAGCCGGCGCTGAGCAGGAGGATCTTCTCCTGGGCCTCGGCGTCCCGCCGATTCGAAAAGTCGAGAAGCTCCCGGTACTCCGTCTCCAATTCGTCGAACTTGGCCTTGTGCTCGGCGGCTTCGGCCTCCGCGGCCGCGAGACGTCCGTGCAGCGCGGCGGCCTCGGCCTCCGCGGCTTCGAGCTTGGCCTTGTGGGCGGCGGCTTCGGCATCGGCGGCCGCGGCTTGTTCGTGGAGCGCGGCGGCTTCCGCTTCGGCGGCGTCGCGCGCCTCGTCATCCGATGCGCGGCGGGTGGCTTCGGCTTCGAGGGCCGCTTCGGCGGCGGCGAGCTTGTCCTGGAAATCCGCGGCCGCCGCTTCGGCGGCGGCGAGGCGTTCCTGCAGGTCGGCGTGCCGGGCTTCGGCGGCCTGCAGCCTGGCTTCGAAGTCGGAGGCTTCGGACTTGCGTTCGGCCTCGATGGCCGAGAGGCGGGAGCGCAGTTCGGCGCAGTCGGCCGTGAGCGTCTCGACCTGTCGCAAGGCTTCGGGGAGGCGCGGATCTTCGCCGGGGGCCTCTTCCGCGCCGGACAGCTCGGCCTTGAGTTCGTCGCGCTCTGCGAGGAGTTTTTCGATGTCGCCCTTGAGCGCCGCGCCGGTTTCGCGTTCGCGGGCGAGGGCGCGGTCGGCGGCGTCGAGCTTCTTCTGCGCCTTGGCGAATTCGGCGCGCAGCGCCTCGAGTTCGCGCTCGGATTCGGCGAGGGAGTCCTTGGCCTGGCGCCGAAGCTCCTCCATCTGCTCCTCGAACTTCGCCCGGAGGCGCGTCTCGGCGTTCTCGTCGCCGCCGCCGGGCACGGGCGCGGCGTCGGCCTGGCGGTTCCAGGCTTCGTCGCCGAAGAGCGCCATCTGGCGGCTTGCGATGCGCGCGTCGAGTTCGTCGACGTGGAAGCGCTTCGAACGCGGGGGGATCTTGCCTTCGCGGGCGAGCGGGTCGATGGCCTTCTCGTTGTAGGGGCCGAGGAACGTGCCGTCGGGCAGCTCGATCATCGTGTCCATGCCGAGCGCGTCGAGTTCGCGGGCGGCCTGCCAGGTGACGCGGTCGGCGGAGATTTCGTCGTCGGGCATCACCCGTCCGTCGCAGGCCCAATGCACGAGGCCCTTCGTGTTGATGGGGCCGAAGATGGTTCCGTTGCGCATGCGCACGAACCAGTCGCCGTTGGGTCTGCCTTCTGATTTATCCGCCATCGACGCCCCCTGCTCCGACTGCTATTTTCTGCGTTTGAAGACGCCCATGAGGCCATCGCGCCCGCCGGGGCCGCTGGGCGTCGCGGCGCCAAGGGTGCTGATTTCCCGCTTGAGCTGGTTTTCGATAGCCGAAAGCTTCGCCATGTTGCCGGGAGAGGGCATGGGAGCGGGCTTCGCGGGCCGGAGTTTGACCGGGCCGGGGGAGACGGGCTTCTCCTCGACGAAAACGACTTCGGCGTAGGCCGTGGCCGCGGGCGGGGGGGGCTCGTCGGGCGTTTCGTCGGGCGTGGTCTCGTCGGATGAATAGAATTTCTCGCCGACTTCGCCGGCGAGGTCGGTGAGGCGTCCGCGCAGCCAGATCGCCGATTCGCGGAAGGAGGAGAGGGTCTGGCGGGCTTCGTCGAGCTTTCTCTCCTGCTCGCCTGCGCGGGCTTCCGCCGCGTCGCGCGCCTTGTCCGCTGCCGCCAGCGATTCCCGAGCCTCCGACAGCCGGCCTTCGAGGTCGAGGCAGCGGGATTCGCGCTCGTCGAGGCGCGCGTCGGCCTCGGAAAGGCGCTTTTCCATGTCGGCGGTCCTGGCGTCCTGGTCTCCGAGGCGTTTTTCCGCTTCGGCCATGGCGGCCTCCAGTTCGACGGCCTTGCGCTTGAGGTCTTCGACCAGGGCGGCGGCGGCCTTGGCCTTCTCTTCGGCCTGATGGGCGGCGGACTTGGCGGCGGCGAGGAGCGTTTCGGCGTCGACGAGACGCGCCTCGAGGTCGTGGCGGTCGCGTTCGCCGGCATCCTTGTTTTCGAGATCGCCGCGGAGCGAGTCGAGTTCGGCCTTGAGCTTGAGTTCGGCGGCCTTCATGCCGGAGAGTTCGCCGCGGAGCTTCTGGCGCTCGGCGTCGAACTCCAGATCCTTGGCGGCGAGGGCGGCCTCGGCGGCGCGGCGCGCCTTGTCGCTGTCGCGGTGCGCCTTCTCGGCTTCGACGACGCGCTCGACCAGCGCGGCGCCCGTCGCGCCGGCGGCGGGCGCGGGCAGCGCCTCGCCGACGGTGCCGCCGCGCACGAAGAGGATGCCGTCCTTGGGAACGCCGGACATGACGTCCGCGCGGTCGACGTAGTCCCGGGCGAAGGGCCCGAGGACGTTGAGGTTTTCGCCGAGTTCGAGCACGATGCAGTCGAATCCCAGCTCGGGATGCGACATGGCCAGGGACCACGTCGCACCGTCCCGCGAGACCTGCGTCTGCGCGGACACGTCGCCGGAGGCGACCTTGGCGCGGATGGACTTCAGATCGACCGGTCCGGACGGTTTGCCCGAGGCATCGCGCCAGAACCATCGTCCGCCGCCGTCCGCCGTTTTTTTCTCCGCCATGTCGTCCTCCTTGATTACTAGTCCAGCAGTTCGCGGGCCTTGGCGACGACGTTCTCGACGGTGAAGCCGAAGGCCTTCTCGAGGTCCTGGTAGGGGGCGGAGTCTCCGTAGCGGTCGAGGGTGACGTAGGCGCCGCGGTCGCCGGCGTACTTGGCCCAGCCGAAGGACGAGGCGGCCTCGACGACGAGGCGGCGGGGGCAGGCGGGGTCGATGACGGCGTCGCGGTACGCCTTGGGCTGCTTCTCGAAGAGCTCCCACGAGGGCATGTTGACGACGCGCACGTTGACGCCGGCGAGCTGTTCGGCGGCCTTCAGGGCGAGGGAGACCTCGGAGCCGCTCGCCAGGATGATCAGTTCCGGTGCGCCCTCGCCGGTCTGGGCGAGGACGTAGGCGCCCTTGGCGAGCATGGCGGCGCCGGGGTGCTTGGCGCGGTCGATGACCGGCAGGTTCTGGCGTGTGAGGAGGATGGCCGTGGGGCCGGAGGTGTTGCGCAGGGCGGCGAGCCAGGCGGCGCCGGTCTCGGTCGGGTCGGCGGGTCGGATGACCGTCATGTTGGGCATCGCGCGCAGGGCGGCGATGTGCTCGACCGGCTCGTGCGTCGGGCCGTCCTCGCCCACGTAGAACGAATCGTGGGTGAAGACGTAGACGGCGGGCAGGTGGGAGATGGCGGCGACGCGGGCGGCGGGGCGGAGGTAGTCCGAGAAGACGAAGAACGTCGCGGAGAAGGGGCGCAGGCCGCCGTAGTAGAGGATGCCGTTTTGGATGGCGGCCATGGCGTGTTCGCGGACGCCGAACTGGAAGTTGCGGCCGGCGAAGTCGCCGGTCTTGACGGCGGCGGCCCCTTCGATCCAGGTCTTGGTGCTGGGGGCGAGGTCGGCGGAGCCGCCGACGAAGCAGGGGAGGGCCTTGGCGAGGGCCTGGATGACGGCGCCGGAGGCGGCGCGCGTGGCGGTGGGCTTCTCGAAGGAGGGGAGGGCGGCTTCGAGGGCGTCGGAAAATTCGGGCTCGAAGTGTGCCTTCCAGCGGGCGGCGAACTCGGGCGAGGCCTTGAGAGCCTCCTTGTGGAGGCGCTTCCAGCGGCTGGCGAGGCGGCGGGTGGCGGCGTTGCGGCGCTCGAAGAGGGCGTAGACGGATTCGGGGACGTGGAAGTCGGCGTCGACGGGAAGGCCGAGGGCCTGCTTGGCGAGCTTGACCTCGTCGGCGCCGAGCGGTTCGCCGTGGGCCTTGGCGGAGCCGGCCTTGTTGGGGCTGCCCTTGCCGATGACGGTCTTGCAGACGACGAGCGTGGGGGCGTCGAGGTTGCGCTTGGCCTTGCGGATGGCCTTGTCGATCTGGTCGAAGTCGTGGCCGTCGATGGCGAGGACCTTCCAGCCGTAGGCCTTGAAGCGGGCGGCGACGTCCTCGGTGAAGGAGACTTCGGTGGAGCCTTCGATGGAGATCTTGTTGGAGTCGTAGAAGGCGATCAGGCGGCCGAGCTTGAGGTGGCCGGCGAGGGAGGCGGCTTCGTGGCTGATGCCCTCCATCATGTCACCGTCGCCGCAGAATACATAAGTATAGTTGTCGAACCAGGGCTGGGCGGGGGTGTCGAGGCGGGCGGCCATCATGTGCCGGGCGAGGGCCATGCCGACGGCGTTGGCGATGCCCTGTCCGAGGGGGCCGGTGGTGGTTTCGACGCCGGGGGTGCGGCCGAACTCGGGGTGGCCGGGGGTGAGGGAGCCGAGCTGGCGGAAGCGCTTGAGGTCGTCGATCGAGACGGGGTAGCCGGCGAGGTGGAGCAGGGAGTAGAGGAGGGCGGAGCCGTGGCCGCAGGAGAGGACGAAGCGGTCGCGGTTGGGCCAGAGGGGGGTGGCGGCGGAGGCGTTGAGATGCTTGAGCCAGAGGACGGCGGCGACGTCGGCCATGCCCATGGGCATGCCGGGGTGGCCTGAGTTGGCCTTCTGGACGACGTCCATGGCGAGACCGCGGAGGGTGTTGGCGGCGGAGGCGTATTCGGCGGAGGAGAAGCTGCGCATGGGGAACCTTTCATCGGAACCGGACGGAACCGGGAGTTTTTCTACGAGGCGTCAAATGGTTTTCAAGAGTAGCACGAAGCGGCTCGTGAATCAATCGGAAAGCCTTTGCTCCCACGTGATTTTTGATTTGAGTTTGGCTTTCGATTAGGATAATATCATCTCTCGTTCGTCGCCGCAGGGTTTTCGATGGCTGTTCACGCGGCGTGGGAATGCGAGGTGGAAACACAATGAAAACACAAAGACTGTCTTCATCTATCGGGCTGGTCGCCTGCGCGCTGGCCTTCTGCCTTCTTGGCGAGGTTCGCGGCCAGGCCGCGGCGCCGGCGGCGCCTTCCTCCGACATTCTCCGCATCCGGAAGGTCACCGAGCTGGGGCGCGACATGTTCCAGCGCGCGCCTTCGATGGGCAACCGCAGCCCGAAGCAGAAGGACTGGGGCGTGCTCGACGTGACGTTCGACTCCGCGCCCGAGTGGATCGACGAGATGACGGTCACCTTCACCGTGATGCTGCAGAACAAAAAGGCGAAGCAGGGCGAGCCGGTCTTCTCGCTGCTGACGCTCACGTCCGAGTACCGGGACATTGCGCAGGGCCGCGACCGCAAGGCGGGCGTGGTGATCCTGCCCGTGGCGATGGAACGCCATGGACAGCCGATCGGGATCGGGGTGCAGTTCTTCCGCGACGGCCAGTTGATCGCCGAGAGCGGCGTCGGGGCCGAGTCCCTCTCCTCCCAGGCGAGATGGTGGGCGAACCCCAACGTCACGGATCACGCGAGCGTCAAGAAGCGGGACGGTTACATGATCGAGCGGTCTAAGTCCCCGTTCGCCTTGGTCGACATTGACAGCTACGAGGCGAGCCGGTAGTGTTCTCGAACGATCGAATCCTCACGTTGGACGTGGGCGCCAGCAAGCTGGTGCTCGGGGAGTTCTTCGTCAAGAAGGGCGCCTCCCTCGTGCTGACGAAATACGTGGTCCGGACGCTGGACGCAGGCCAGGCCGATGCGGTCGCGCCGACGATGGAGTCTCTCGCCGGCGTCGTGAGGGAGATGATGGCGGAAGGCGGGATCAAGGCGGCGCCGCTCTACGCGATGCTGTCGGGCTCCGCCGTCTTCCCCCGCTTTGTGAAGCTTCCGCCGGTCTCGGCCGACAAGATCGACGAGATGGTGGTCTACGAGGCCTCCGAGAACCTTCCGTTCCCGATCGACGAGGTCGTGTGGGACTATCAGCTTGTCTCCGAGGAGGCGCAGCCCGAGGTCGACGCCCTGATCGTCGCGACGAAGCGCGAGACGGCGATGGACGCGGTGGCCTGCGCGGAGGGGGCCGGGCTTCCGATCGCGATCGTCGACGCGATTCCCTTCGCCCTCTACAACTGCGTGCGCTTCAACTACGCCTCGGGCGACGCGTGCACGATGGTGCTCGACATCGGGGCCCGTTCGACGAACCTCGTGTTCGTGGAGGGTTCGAAGATCTTCACCCGCAGCATCCCGGTGGCGGGCAACACCATCACCAACGAAATCGCCCGGAGCCTCTCGGTCTCGGTTCAGGAGGCGGAGCGGCTCAAGAAGGAGATCGGCTTCGTGGCCCTCGGCGGCACGTACGCCGTCGTGGACGACGAGCTTTCCGACAAGGTCTCGAAAGTCGTCCGCAACGTGGTGACGCGTCTTCATTCGGAGGTCACCCGCTCGATCAATTTCTACCGAAGCCAGCAGGGGGGATCGGCGCCCACGCGGCTGCTGCTCACGGGCGGCGCCTCGCTGACGCGGCACATGGACACCTTCTTCCGCGAGAAGCTCGGGGCCGAGGTGGAGTTTCTGAACCCCTTTGCGAACGTCGCCGTGGCGGACCCCCTCCGGGACAACACGGAGGAGCTCTTCCTCATGGCGGCTTCGGTCGGTCTGGCGCTTCGCTCCCACATGAAGTGCCCGGTGGAGATCAACCTCACCCCGCCGGCGATCGTGGCGGCACGGCGCTTCTCGCGGCGGCTGCCGTTCTTCGGCGTCGCGGTGGCGGGCCTGGTCCTGACCTTGCTGTGCTGGTTCTCCTACGCCAAGAATCTCCAGTCGGTCTACGAGAACCAGAACCGCGTCGTCAAGGAACGGCTGGCCCGGATCGAATCCCGCCAGAACCGGATCGACGCCGTCAAGCGGGAGTCGTCCGAGTTCTCCGGCAAGGCGGACTACCTGTCGACCGTGGTGGCCTCGCGGGCGTCCTTCCTCGAGATTCTCGCGGGCGTGCGCAAGGCGATGATCAAGGACACGTGGCTCACATCGCTCTCCTTCGAGACGTCGGAAGACGGCGAGTCCTGCTACATGAACTTGGTCGTCAGCGGCTTCAAGCGCGAACTCGACAGCCTGGTCACCGGGAAGTCGGCGGCCGAGGTGCTTTTGGCGAACCTGACGTCCAGCGGCGGGCTCTTCGTCGGCGAAGGCTCCCGTGTTGAACGCGAACTGTCCAAGGAAGACGACAAGCTCTCCGAGCTGCACCTGAGGGTGAAGCTCGCCGTCGTGCCGGGGACGATTGACGAGACCTGGCGTGCGAGGTGGGCGGCGAAATGAGAAAGCAGAAACTGGCACTGACCGTTGGAGGCGCGATCTCCCTTGTGCTCGTGGTGGCCACCGCGGTCATCACGGCCACGGGCGTCGGCGCCGCGTCGCGCAATCGGCAGGAGATGCTGTCGACCTCGGGCCGTCTGTCCTCCTTCTACGACAAGAAGCCCTTCCCGAGCGACGAGAACATCGGGGCCGAGGAGGTCAACAAGCGGCTTTTCCAGGAGCAGTACGCGGCGCTGGCCGAGGCGGTGAAGACGAACGCCGTCGTCGTCGAGGGCGAGCATTCGCCGGGCAGCTTCCGCCTGACGTGCGAAGAGACGATCTCCGCGCTGCGCCGGGCCGCTCCCAAGGCGGAGAGCGGCGAATCCGTGATCGCGCCCGACTTCTACTTCAGCTTCGACCGCTACGACCCCTCGAAGGGCGGCATCCCCGCCGCCAAGGGTCATGTGCCGCGGCTGCTGCGGCAGTTGCAAATGGTCGACAGGCTCGTCCGCACGCTCTACGCGGCGGAGGTGCTGAAGATCGAATCGGTTCGGCGCGAGGAGTTCGACACCGGCGCCGCGTCCTCGGACGGCGAAGATGCGCCCCGTCGTGGAGGTCGCGCTTCGCGGCGCGCGTCGTCCGCCGCCGATTCCTCGGGCTTCGCCCTCGAGATGACCCCCCCCCCGCTGGAGGACGCCCCGGTCGAAATGGACCGCCAGCGCTTCGGCTTCGTGTTCCTCGCCCGCGAGGCGTCGCTCTTCGCTACGCTCAACGCGCTCAACGCGATGTGGCCTTTCACCCAGGTCTCGGGCCTCCAGATCGTGAAGTCCGGTCCAGACGTCGTCTTCCCCGCGAAGGCGGAGGAGAAGGCGAAGAACGAGGATCCGCTCAAGGCCTCCGGAATCAAGGCGCCCCCGGCGGGCCGCACGTCGAGAATCGTTTCGGGGGCCCTTCGCGAAGCTCCGGTCAAGGTGCAGATGACCGTGGACGTCTTCACATTCGAGAAGCCCCGGCAGGAGTCCGGGGCCGAAGCAGCAGAAACGGAATAGGCGGTTTTCAATGGCAAGAACCGAAAAGACGAACATCATCCGCAAGCATTACGACAAACTCCTCGTGGTGGTCGTCCTGTTCGCGTTGCTGCTGTCGCTCGCCGCCTTGATCAGCCTCTCGAACTCGCAGCGACGGAAGGAGCAGGAGTTCACGGCGCGGATCGACTCCCTCAAGCCCAAGTTCCCCAAGGCCGAGGAGATCGACCTCGCCGTCTTCGAATCCACCATGGCCGCCGTGAAGACCCCGATCGAACTCTCGGCCGGGAAACTGCTTGTCGCGAGCGAGCGCGTCGCCTGCGTCTCCTGCGGCTGGCCGATCAAGATGGACGATGCCGTCTGCACCTACTGCAGCGCCAAGCAGCCCGAGGAGGTCGACAGGTCCGGCTGGGACTCCGATGGCGACGGCATGCCCGACGACTACGAGACGCAATACGGCCTCAATCCGGTCGATCCCGCCGACGCCGGCGGCGATCTCGACAAGGACGCCTTCACCAATCTCGAGGAACACCTCGCGAAGACGAATCCCACGGACCCGAAGTCCTTCCCGCCTCGGGTCGACTTCCTGCGGGTCGACAAGATCGACGCC
>JAAZAI010000172.1 GCA_012514445.1 Lentisphaerota bacterium | reverse complement strand
GACGGGTTGCCCGAAAGCGGCAGGAAATTGCCGCCGTGAATGGCCGAGCGTGCGAATGGCTGCGCCATTCGATCGGGCGACGCGTCGTAGCCGCGTCGGTACTGGTAGGAAATTTCGGGCCCGGCCCTTGTTTCCTCTGGCCCTTGTTTCCTCATGCCTTATCCGCGATAGACGTCGTCATGCGATCCGACATCCAGCAGCACGATCTCGGAAGCCGAGAGGCAGAGAATCAGGACGATGCGGTGGGAATAGGTCAAGCCGGCCGCATGTTTGTCGGCGTGTCGTCCCTTGAGCCGGTGCAATCGCAAACGGGGCGCCTGAGGATCAGTCTCCAGTTGCTTGAGGACGTCCTCGAAAAGCCCTGTCAAGTTGGGGTGCTTGCGCAGGAATTTCCGGGCCGTTCGCGCAAAGGTGTCGGTCCAGACCAGCGTGTAGGCCGGCATCGGCGAACGCCCCGTGCTCACGGCGCCTCGACGAGATCGGCCATCAGCTTCGCCGCCGTCCCGCGCCGGACGCGTCCGGCTTGAAGATCGCGCATGGAAGCTTCCAGCCGGGCTTCGGACAGATCGTCGATCAGCTCCTGGTAGTCCTTCGTCGAAAGGACGACATACTCGGCGCGATTGCTCCTGACCAATTGCACTGGGCCGTCTTTGAGGGCCGCGTCGACAACCGACATGCCCTTGCGCTTGACATCCTGTACGGAAATCAGACTCATAACCGCTCCTGTATTCGCACTTGAAACAGCACCAATATAGCACGTCGCCGCCCTGGAAGTCAACGCCGCCGATCCGGTCGCCCGTAATCGGTCGCGGGATCGGGCAATCCGAGGTCATTGATCGGATACAGATTGGTGTGGAGCGGGCAAAGGTGCTCGCCCGAGCACTAAACTGCCATCCTGCCGTTCTTGTCTTCCCCGGCTGGGAGATCAAAGACCAGAAGGCATCCTAACAAGACCCCTTTGAAATCTGGGGCCACACTCTGGATTTTGAAGCGAAAGGGCCAGATCCGCGATTTTGGGATAGGGCGTTACAGAAGTGGAAGGCCGGGGGCGTGCGGGTGTTACGATAATGTAACGGAAAAGCGGGGGTATACGCGGGAGGATTTGCGGTTGGGCTGGGGAATTATAAGCCACAAGCCTCTTCTATGCAAAGACTTGAATCGGTGACTCCCGCGCGGCTGGGCGTGGGTGGCATGGCGTGTGCTAACTCCTACGGGAACCTACCCATTGAAAGTGAACCGATTCAGGAGAATGCACATGCAAGACGACAGAGCCCGGCAACGGGCCCTGCTGGATCTCCCGCAGGACCAGGGGCTGTACAGTTTCAGAAACGAGCACGACGCATGCGGCGTCGGGCTGGTCGCCCATCTGGACAACCAGGCCTCGCACGCGATCATCGCCAACGGCCTGACGGTGCTCAAGCGTCTCATGCATCGTGGCGCGGCAGGGGGCGATCCGGAGACGGGCGACGGCGCCGGCCTGCTCTTCGCCATCCCCGACAAGTTCTTCCGCAAGCATCTGGGCGCGAAGCTCCCCGCGAAGGGGCGATACGGCGTCGCCATGGTTTTCGGCGGCGAGGGCGCCGAGGCCGACCTCGAACGCATCGCCGCATCCGAAGGACTCGGCGTCATCGTCTGGCGCGAGGTGCCCACGGATCCCGCCAGCATCGGCCGCACCGCGCGCGAAAGCTGCCCGCGCATCCGCCAGCTCTTCCTCGACGGCGCGTCGCTCCCGGACCCCGCCGCGCTCGAGCGCAAACTCTTCGTCGTGCGCCGCCTCGTCGAGAAGACGGTCCGCGGCTGCTACCTCCCGAGCTGCTCCAGCCGGAGCATCGTCTACAAGGGGCTGCT
>JAAZAI010000020.1 GCA_012514445.1 Lentisphaerota bacterium | reverse complement strand
GAGGCGAGCATGCCGTCGATGGCGGCGTAGGTCAAATCCTTGAAGGAGGTCGTTTCGACGTGGCGGTTGAGGATGACCACGAGCGCCTCGGTGAAGGCGCGCATCTCGCCGTAGGGGGATTCGGCGGAGGCGGGCGGCGGATTCGTCGGGGCGGTCGTCGCGGCGGTCGTCGCCAAGGGCGCACGGGCCAAGGCGAGGGCGAGGAGCAGGCAGAGGGTCTGTTTCATTTGGCAGGGTGTGGACGGTGCCGCAGGAGGCGCAGGGCGAGCCCGGCGGCGAGTCCGGCGGCGATGCCGGCGAGGTGGGCGAGGTAGGCGACGTTGGACTCCACGAAGCGAAGCTCAGCGGCGTTGACGAGGAAAAGGACGGCGGCGAGCAGCCAGGCCGGCATCGGGACGGGCAGGGGGATGTAGAGGACGAATCCGTCCCGGGGGCGCAGCGCCGCGTGGGCGCCGGCCAGGCCGAGCACGGCGGCGGAGGCGCCCATGCACGGCTGCGCGGAGGCGAGGCCGTTGGCGAAGGTCCAGGCGAGGCCGCCGACGAGACCCGAGGCGACGAAGAGCCCCAGCATCGTGCGCCGTCCGGCGGTGGCCTCGACGGCGCTGCCGAAGACGAGCAGTCCGGCCAGGTTCATCGCGAGGTGGAGCCAGGAGGCGTGGAGGAAGACGTAGGAGAAGGGCGTCCAGACGAAACCGAGCGAGAGCCCGATGCCGTGGATGGCGAAGAGGAAGGCGAGAGGATCCTGGACGAGCACGTGCGCGGAGGCGTCGGGCCCGAGCAGCACGGTGCGCACGGGCGCGGCCGCGACGACGCTCTGCGCGGCGTGCGCGGCGATGCAGAGCAGGGCGAGGATCCGGACGCCCGGCGGGACGCCGGCGACGGCCTTGCGCACCCGTCCGGCCAGTCGTGCGAGCGCGCTCACGAGACGGCCCGGCGCCGCTTCGCGGCCCGGTTCCTGAAGAAGGCGCGCACGTCGTGGATGGGATCCTGGTCGGTGGAGAGGAACATCGCGTCGACGCGGTTGCGCCGGAACGTGGTCTTGAGGCCTTCGAGGCGCGCGGCCGCTTGCGCGGCGTAGGCTTCGCGCAGCGCCTTGGAGGACGTGTCGACCCAGAGCGCCTCGCCGGTCTCGGGATCCTCGAGCTCGAGGACGCCGGCGTCGGGGAGCTGCCGTTCGCAGGGATCCGAGAGGTGGCAGCAGACGAGGTCGTGGTGGATGGCGGTGGTGGCGAGGCGCTTCTCCCAGCCGGCATCCTGGAAGTCGGAGACGAGGAACACGACGGCCTTGCGGCGCATGACGGAGTTGAGGAAGTCGAGGGCGCCGGCGATGTCGGTGCCGCCGCGGGCCTCGTCGGCGGCGAGAACCTCGCGCACGAGGCGCATGACGGCCTTGCGGCCCTTGCGGGGCGGAAGGGTTTTGACAACGCGGTCGGAAAAGAGGACGAGGCCGATGTTGTCCTGGTTGCGGATGGAGGTGAGGGCGAGCAGGCAGGTGAGCTCGGCCGCGAGCTCCGACTTGGGACGCGGCGTGGAGCTGTAGGACTGGGAGCCGGAGACGTCGACGAGGAAGACGACGGTGAGTTCGCGCTCTTCCGAAAAGCGCTTCACGTGGGGGAAGCCGGTGCGGGCGGTGACGTTCCAGTCGATGCTGCGCACGTCGTCGCCCACGATGTACTCGCGCACCTCGTCGAATTCGATTCCCTGCCCCTTGAAGGACGAGTGGTAGTCGCCGGCGAGGTGGTCGTCGACGAGGCGCGAGGTGAGGATTCGGATGCTTCCGACCTTTCGCATCAATTCAACGGTGTCGATCATGGCGGTTGGCGTCTTGGACGTGGGAGGAAATGCCCGGCGGCCCCCGTCGGGAGTCCGCCGTTTCGTTCGACCTTGAACTATAGCAGAAAAACGTCTGTTTCTTCAATCCCCGATGCGCGGGGAGGCTGGGCATGGGTGCGCGTCGATTTCGTTGCCTCGCCCCCAGAATTCAAGAAGCCAGAATTCAGGAGTCAGAATTGATTCTCAACGACTTGTGCATATCTTGAGAGACGAATTTTGGTGCTATTGGACGAATCGCATGATTGTGGCTGAAGAAAATCCCGCAAGGTCTTGACATTCAACTACTGGACTCAGACTACTGGATTCTGACTTCTGTGCGCGGCGACTCTGTGACGCGCACCCGAGACGCCGGGGTGGTTCGTAGGGGGGTGGGAGGAGTTGTCGCTGGGGACACCTCAGACCCCGTTGAACCTTTTCGTGTTTCGCGTAGCTGCGGCGTCCCCGCCGCGTCCACTCCCTCAGGTCTAAACCGGGGCCTGGGGCGGAGCCCCGGCGGAAACTACGCTCTCCTCCCTACTCACCACTCACTCAAAATCGGTCTGGCGGCGTGACGTAACGTGCCTGCTTGACGGAGATTACTTGCGTCAATCCCGGCGACAGACCGATTACAAACGGCTGTTGACACTTTCTCTCCCCAATTGGTACCATCTCGCGTATGGATTTTAAATCGCTATCTCCTCATGGGCAGATTTTGATGAACAGCTTCAAGAGCCGGCTCCCCCTCCGGCTGGAGCTGGACTGCCTGATGAAATGCCTTCCGCGCAAACGCCTTCAGGAAAAGGTGCTGCTGGACATCGGGATGCCCAATCCCGTGATGTCCGCGATTCTGCGCGAGAACGGCGGCGTCTGGGCCACCGTCGCGCGTTCGCCGGCGCACGCCGAGGAGGCCTCCGAATTTCTCGGGGCGCCCGTCGTCTGTCTGGGCGCCGGCGGGGAGATTCCCTATGACCAGCATGCCTTCGACGTGGTCGTCGTGTCGCTGGGCATGCTCTCGGCGATGTCCGATCCGATGGCGTTCTTGAAGGAGTGCAACCGGGTGCTCAAGTCCGCCGGCGAGCTGATCGTCTGCACGCAGTTCAAGAAGAGCGTCAGCCTGATCAACGTCGTGCGCCGGCTGGCGGAGGACGAAGGCGGCGAGATCATCACCGGCGCCTACAACGACCGGAGCCTGTTCAGCTTCCTCAAATTCGGCTTCGACGTGATCTCGACCGACTCCTTCTCCCGCTTCTTCGTCGAGCTGGTGCGCATCCACGAGAGCCGGCTGCTGCTCAAGGGCGTGGGCGAAGACCAGGTCTGCGAGAAGGTCCGCTGGCTCTATCGGCTGGCCGACCAGCTTGATTTCTTCAACATGTGGTCCCGCGGCTTCGTCGTCATGGTCCATGCCCGGCGGCGCCAGTGGCGGGAGCGCACCGCGCCGGTGCTTGCGGACGGCCGGACGATCCGGGAGGCGGTGCTGACCCATGGCTGAGGGCGCGCCAGGACATCGCCCCGGCCGCCGGGCGAAGCGCAGGAGACGCATCGGGGCCGTCGCGGCGTTCGCCGCTCTGGCGGCCGCCGCCATCGTGGGCCTCCGGCTCCGGGCCGCCATGCTGCCGCCCGTCGACGTCCCCATCCTCCTCTACGAGCGCGTCGGCGCGATCGCGGTCGATGCTAACTCGGTGCCGCAGACGGTCTTCTACCGGCAGATCCTCGACCTCTCCGCGAAAGGCTACCGCACGGTCTCCCCCGCGCGCCTGCGGGCATACGCGGAATGGGGTGTGCCGCTGCCCGCCAAGCCCCTGGTGATCTCCTTCGACAACGCCTACCGCAACCTCCTCGTCGACGTCGCGCCCATCCTCCGCGAACAGCAGTTCACCGCCGTGGTGAACCTCGCCACGACCTTCATCGCGGAAACGCCGGAGGAACGGCGCACCCTCAACGGCGAGCCGATGATGACGTGGACCGAGATCCGCGCGGCGATCCAGGAGGGCGTCTTCGAGTTCGGCGGCCATACGCGCAACCGCGTCGACCTGCGCACGCATGAAAAGCCCTTCAACGAAATCCGCGCCTCGCGCTCCGACCTCAAGCGAGCGACCGGCTACCGCACGCGCGTCTTCAGCTATCCCTTCGGCAGCTATACGCCCGAGATCGCCGCCGCCGCCCGCGAGGCCAGGGTGCGCTTCGCCATGATCAACGGCGGCGCGATCGCGGCGATCGGCCCGAAGACGGATTTTCTCGCGCTGCCGCGCATCAAGGCCGCCGGCGGCAACCACCTCTTCACGACTCAAGTCTTCGAGCGCCGCGGCGAAGGCGTCTTCGGCTATGCGAAGGTCGTGCATGACAAGGGCCCGACGTTCGCGGCCAGCGTCCATGTCCTGGACGCGGACGCCTACGAGCCCCTGGCGGTCCAAGACGTCGCCGAGCTGAAGGCGGACGCCGCCGTCGAGATCCCGCTCCCGTCCGACCTGGCCTTTCCCGTCACGATCGAAATCCGCGATCCCACCGGCGTCCTGCTCTACTACGCCGCGACCATCGAGCGCGGCGGCGTGGCGAAGGGCGCTCCCGCGGGCCAGCTTCCGCTGAGCCTCGAAGGCGGCGTCGAGATCGAGCCGATCGAATGAAGCGCGGACGAGAGGACAGGAGGTCGACGATGACGCTCAAGATCAAGCGGCTCACGCCTGACGCGGTGATTCCGCGCTACGCGCACCCCGACGATTCGGGGCTGGATTTGTGTTCGATCGAAGACCGGGTGCTCAAGCCCGGCGAATGGGCCCGGATCCGCACGGGGCTGGCGATCGCGCTGCCCGAGGGCACGGAAGCCCAGATCCGGCCGCGGAGCGGCCTTGCCGCGAAATCGGCGATTTCGATGCTCAACACGCCGGGCACGGTCGACGAAGGCTATCGCGGCGAAGTCTGCATCATCCTGGTGAACTTCGGCCGCGAACCCTTCGCGATCACCCGCGGCATGCGCATCGCGCAGATGGTCGTCTGCCCGGTGCTGCGCCCGGCGATCGAGGTGTGCGACGACCTCGGGGAAACGGCGCGCGGCTCCGGCGGCTTCGGCTCCACGGGCGTCCTCTG
>JAAZAI010000171.1 GCA_012514445.1 Lentisphaerota bacterium | reverse complement strand
GGCTACGCCGACTGGCTGCGGCAGCGTGCGAACGCCGCCACGCCGGACGCGTCTGCGGCGGCGGAGGCCTCGTCCGCGGCGCGCCCGGCGCGCAAGCGCGACGACCGTCTTGGCTACGCGGAGAAGCGGGAACTCGCCGCGCTGCCCGGGAAGATCGAGGCGCTCGAGCAGGAGGTGGCCGCGATCCACGCGCTGCTCTCCGATCCGACGGTTTTCGTGCGGGACGCGGCGGGCGCCGCCGCGGCCGCGGAGCGCCTGCCGACGGCGCAGGCTGAGCTCGAGTCCGTGCTGGAGCGCTGGATGGCGCTCGAGGCGCGCAACGGCTAGCGGATCGTGATGACGGATGGCGTTGCGAAGTTGTCGCGCGTGACGACGAGGACGCCGGTACCGGTGAAGTGCGCGTCGTCCACGAACTCCGCGGTCGAGGCGGAGGAGCCGTACGTGCCGCGTGGCATCGACTCTTCGCCGTCGCCGATGAAGAGCATGCGGCAGATCTCGGTCTGGCCTGCGGGGAGTTCGAGCTTGCCGGAGAAGCGGTCGACGTCGTCGAAGTGCACGTTCACCTTGTTCAACGTTCCGAGAACGTTCACCTTGACGGTCGACGCGCCGCTCACGATGCGCACGTCCGCGTCGATCTGCGCCTTGGCGGCCCCGTCGAGGCTGCCGAGCATGAGCGTGCCGTTGTTCACGACGATCTCGCCGTCGATGCCGGTCTGGTCGCCGGAGAGGAGCAGGTTGCCGTAACCGCAGAAAGCCAGGCCGTCGGGGGCGGCGACGCGGGCGTGGATCTGCGCGGGATCCGACGCATTCGTCCTGCCGGAGTAGATGTAGGCCGGGCGGGCGAAGGCCAGGGTGCCGTTGGTGGGGCCGCCGGTCTGCGTACCGATGCGGACGGTTTCGTTGCCAGCGAAGCAGAGACCGCCGCTGGACACGGTCAGCGTGCGGCCTTCGCCGATTCTGCTGTTGGCGTCGGTCGCGAGATTCCGCACCAGCAGGGAGTTGACCGTGCGGTCCGACGACAGCGCCATCGACTTGTTGTAGCAGAAGGCGTTGGCGGCGGGGTCTACGACCGTGTCGAGGGCCGCCGCGGTCAGCACGGGATACACCAGCGTGCCGCTGGCGTCGACGGCGGCGAACTCCGGATTGCCGGAGTTGCGGTTGGTGCGCTGCACGATCCACGGAACGATCGGGTAGGTCGATTCGACCAGCGGGTTGCCCGAGCCGCCGATGGCGTGGGCCGCGAAATCCTCGAGGGCCAGGCGCGACTGGTGATACCCGCGCAAATTGTAGTAGGCGTTTTGCTCGGACACGATCAACGCTCCCTTGTCGGCATTCACCATCGCAGGGACGAAAACGGTGTTCGTCGGTTGGCCGGTGCCGGGCCCTCGGAAGGACAGGGTGACGTAGGAGAGTCCTTTGCCGACGGTCAGAAGATCCGTCACGTTGGTCATGATGGATCCCGTGCCCCATGCGCTGCTTTCATCCTGGCGGTAGTGGAGGATGCCTCCCTGAAGTGAGATTCCTTTTTTCGGCGTCCGGCTGGGCGTCGGCCCGTTCGCCCCGTAGCTATGGTCAGTGCCCCAGGCCGAATAGCCCGCGCTTGTGTTGCCCCCAAGAGCCGAAGTGACAAATCCGCGGAGCTCCAGCGTCGCATTCGTGATGCTCGTGGTGTAGAATTGCCAGTTGGCGTTACGGTCGTACCAGGGGTGACCATAGCCTGAATCGCGGATCGTCCCGGTGAATTCCGAGAAGTCGCCGCTGATGTTGGCAGCGAGCTTCGAAGCGTTCCAGAGGACGCCGCTGCCGACAAACTTGGCATTGCCCGAGATCCAGAAGTTCACTCCCGCCGTGCCGTAGGCGAGGGGAGTGCCACCGATGAGTTTGAAGAAACGCCCCCCGGGAATTTCGATCGTCACGTAGTTGTTGAACTGGCCGTGATTGCGCTGGCGGGTGTCGCTCACCCCTGCGTAGCCATCGTCAAAGACAACGTCGGATTGCGCATGAAGCGTCAGGCGTTCGTTGCTGCCGTTGCCTCCCATGTACAGGTAGAACGTCTTGGAGTCCCAAGCGCCGCCGGTGAGCTGGATGCGCGCGGGCTCCCCGTTCGAACGCGCGAAGTTCAGTGTGCGCACCTCGGAATTGGCACCCTGAAGGCGGAGGTTCGTGGCTACAGACTTGAGCTGGCCGACGTAGAGTTCCCCGACGGTGACGGACGGATCGGCGGTGGAGCCCACCGTCATCGTCTTGCCGCCTTGGTTGTAGTAGAGGATCATCGCGACGTCGTCGACGGCATCGGGGTAGCCGACATGGCCGGGATCGCTGACGCACTCCCAGTTGGCCGCGTCGTTCCAGTTCCAGGCGGCGGCGTTTTCCTTGAAGAGGTAGACCTTGCCGGAACCGATCGGTTCAGGGACGACGATCAGCCCGCCGGTGCCGTCAAGCGCAGTCGCACCGAGCGCGGGATCGTACGCATGGTACTCCACGCCCGTTCCGCCCGGCCCGACGGCGGTGAGGGATGCCCCGCCAGATCCCAACGTGGCGACGCGCGCGTTGAGAACGCGGTAGAAATCCTGCTCCG
>JAAZAI010000170.1 GCA_012514445.1 Lentisphaerota bacterium | reverse complement strand
GGCGGCGCGACGTTGCCGGGCTACCGGCTTCAGGAACGAAAGGCCCCCCGCGAAGTGTCCGACCTCCCGGCGGCGCTGGCCCTGTCGGGCTTGGAAGTCCCGGCGTTCCTGTCCGCTTGCAAGGTGTCCCTGCCCAAACTGGGAGAGGCATACGCCAAAGCGCGAGGAGTGCCCAAGGCGACGGCGGCGCGGGAAGTCGAGGCCATGCTTGCCGGTATCATCGTCGAGGGCACCCCCTCGTTTTCACTTGTCCAAAGCAAGGAGTAAATGCCATGGCTAGAGTCCCTGTATCGGAGTTCCTTCAACGCCCATGCCCTCACTGCGGGAAGCGGATACCGACGCTCCCGCCATGCCCTCGGGATTGGGGGCTGTACCTCAACTGCATGACATACCGCGTCCCGATTGATGCCGAGATCACCCCGGAATGGGTCGAGTCCGTCCGCGTCCACTGCCGCATGAAGCCCGAACGGCTGAAGGAACTGCGAGACCCCAAGGGGCCTCATGCCCGCCATTGGGAGAGGATGCTGCTGCGTCGAGCGGCCCGGCTGGAAGTCTACCAGAAGACCGGGGAAATTCCGCCCTCGTGGCGTGGGCTCATGCCCGGCGAGCAGGATCACCTAATCCAACTCCAAGGACATTACGAGTACCGGCATACGCTGGCCCGAGTCAAGGCCAAGCTCCGCAAACGGCCCGAAGCCGTCGAGGCGAAGATGCGGCGCAAGGTTCTGGACATGGAGCGCGTCAAGAGCCGGGCGGCGCGAGAGGAGCGGCTGAACGACATCACCGCGACCCTGGCGGTCGAGATGGGAGCCGCCGCCGGGACGATCACCCTCCCCGCATACAAGATGTTGGAGGCTTCCATGCTGGACAAGGGGACGGCGAGGCGACGGCGGAAGGCGAGCGCCGCCACCACGCCGGACAAGGGAATCCATTCTGCCGCAGGGAAACCGGCCCCGATGCAGGGGGAAGCCCCCGCCTCCGTTCAAAGAAGTGTAGAAACTCCCTGAACTATATTTCTTCTTTCGGGCTTGACTACACTTTTCTAGTATGGTAGATTTATGGCGTCTTCAAGGGAAAGGACTACAGCATGAAAGCCATAGGATATTGCAGGGTTTCCACCGAGGGGCAAGCCGTTGACGGCGTTTCGATGGATGCGCAAGAGGCGAAGATTCGGGCATGGGCTGAACTGAACAACGCCGATGAAGTGTTGCTCTTCACCGACGCCGGAATCAGCGGGAAGCGGGCTGACAACCGCCCCGCCCTACAGGATGCGCTCAAGGCCGCGAGCCGTGGCGATGCCCTGGTAGTCTACAGCCTGTCCCGGCTGGCACGTTCAACCAAGGACACGCTGGCGATTGCCGAGGCCCTTGATCGGCGCGGCGCCGACCTCGTTTCCCTGTCGGAGCGGATCGACACGACGACCGCCGCCGGCAAGATGGTATTCAGGATGCTGGCGGTTCTGTCGGAATTCGAGCGCGACCAGGTAAGCGAGCGGACGCGCTTCGCCCTGCGCTACAAGCGGTCTGCCGGGGAGAAGACGGGCGGCGCGGTACCCTACGGCTTCCGCCTTGAGGACGGGCACCTCGTCGAGGACGCCAACGAGCAGAAGGCCGTTGCCCTGATGCTGAAGCTCCGGACTGACGGTGCGACCCTGCGCGAGATCGGCACCCGGCTGGAGGCCGACGGGTATCTGACGCGGAGCGGGCTGTCCCGCTGGCACCCGAAGGTTGTGGCCGCGATCCTCAAGCGCATTGACCGCGACCAAGCAGAAAGGGCTACGGCATGACCAAGACCGGACACGGCGAGAATCCAAGGAAAAGCGATGTTCCTGTTACCCATCGGACGAAGGGTAACAAGACCGGCACCGACAAGCCCAAGAAGCGGCACCGGCTGACGGGCGCGGAACTGGACGCGCACCCGGCGATGATCGAGTTACGGCGGATGCTGAAGGACGGCGAGCTAGACGCCGGGCGCACCCGCGACTATCTGAACAAGGAAGGGAACAAGGCATGAACGCGAAAGACAAGAACACGTCGCAGTTGAATCTCAAGATCGACCTCTTCTTGCATAGACGGCTGAAGGCTGCCGCCGCGATGGAGGGCGTTTCGATGACGGAGCTTATCGAGAGAATTCTTAGCCGCGTCGTCGAGGACGATGAAGAGCCGAAGCAGGACAAGCGGGGGAAGGCGTAGGCGCATGGCACCGCCCCGCTTGTCCCCGTAGGATTGCGCCTGCCGCGTCCCGAGCCGTCGAAGCGGCGCACACCCGCCCGAGGACGCCCGGCCCCGCATGGCGCACGGGAGAAGGCAACGGGCGCGACGTGCCGGGCGAGGGCAAGCGGCACGGGCACGGGGACGGCGGAGCGGACGTGGACGGCGGAGCGGACGTGGACGGCGGAGCGGACGTGGACGGCGGAGCGGGTTGAGGCGGCGGGCGCGGGCGAGCGTGGACGCGGACGCGCAAGGGGGGCGGGGGGGGTGGGCGCAACATGGGGGCCTTTCACTATAATGGGTAAGCCGGGGGAAATCTCATCGCATGAAGGAGCGGGCGGGCTGTGTGCCGTGCCGTCGAGACCGTCCGCCCTGCCGCCCCTTCGCGCCGTGGCCGGCCTGGGCGACGTGCTTCCCGTCGTCGTCGTGGACACCAGAGAACAATCGCCCCTCCCCTTCGCCAACTGCCCGACGGCGGGCGGTACGCTGGCGACCGGGGACTATTCGGTTCAGGGGTTTGAAGACGAGTTCACGGTCGAGCGGAAATCCTTGGATGACTTGGCGGGGAGCTGCACCCATGACCGGCAACGCTTCGAGAAGGAGCTTGTTCGGATGCGCGGTTATCCCTTCCGGCGGCTGCTTGTCGTGGGGACGGTCGAGGACGTGGAGGCGCACCGGTACCGGAGCCGTGCCGAGCCCAAGGCGATACTGGCGAGCGTCACGGCGTTTGAAATCCGCTATGGGCTTCCGGTTGCGTTCTGTCCGACCCCCTGCGCCGCCGCGTTACAGATTGAGAGATGGGCGCTCTACTTCCTGCGGGAACGATTGAAGACGGCGAGCGCGGTACTTGGCCGCTACGCCCCTGCGAAAGCCCGGAGGCCTCAATCCGTGGGCGGCGAGATCACGCCCCCGGAGGGTTGACGCGCTGAAGGCCGGGCATGGGATGCGCCGTGCCGGTCGAGGTCTTGCCAGTCCCCCGGCGTCCTGCCGGTTCATGGCGTGGCCGTCCAGTCCGGGAACGCTTCATAGATCAATCCGCCGTGCTTCCGCCCGGACACCCGGCAACGGTTGCGCCCCTGGACGGTTCACGGCGAGGATGGCGGGCTATCCAATGGCCTGCCGCGTGGACTTGCCCCCGGCGTCGAGATCGTCCGCCTTGTGAATGCCGATTGCCGGGTTGCCGTGGCGACCGCGTAGAATCGCGCCTGTTGCGTTCCATGCTTCCGCCGGGACGTGGACGGGGGCAAGCGTGGCGGACGCTGGCAGAGACGGCGAGGCGGGCAATCGTGGCGGGTATCGGCAAGGCGTCGAGGCGACCGGGAAGCCGTCCGGCGTGGCGTGGTGGAAGACAGAG
>JAAZAI010000169.1 GCA_012514445.1 Lentisphaerota bacterium | reverse complement strand
GTCGAAATCGCCGAGCAGATGATGTCCACGACGATCGACGGACAGTCCCTCGTCGAGATCTTCGCCAACGCCGGTTGCGTGCCCGTCGCGCCGCCCTCCTGCGCCGCCTGCCTCGGCGGACCGGTCGACACGTTCGCCCGCGCCCAGAAGGACGAGACGGTCATCTCCACGACGAACCGCAACTTCATCGGCCGCATGGGCTCGAAGGACGCCAAGATCTACCTGGCCTCGCCGCTCTCCACGGCCGCTTCGGCCGTCACCGGCCACATCACCGACCCCCGCGACCTCCCCTAGGCGCAACCCCCATTCGGAACCGTCACCCATGAACAAGCTCCAAGCCAAAGTCTACGTCGCCGGCGACAACATCGACACCGACCAGATCATCCCGGCCCACTACCTCAACCTCGTTCCGACCATCCCCGAGGAGTACGTCAAGCTCGGCTCCTACGCCATGGCCGGCCTCCCCGAGACCTGCGCGCCGTTCATCGACAAGGCCACGGGCCGCACGCCCTACGCGATCATGATCGCCGGCACGAACTTCGGTTGCGGCTCCTCCCGCGAGCATGCCCCCGTCGCCCTCGGCGCCTCGGGCTGCAAGGCCGTCGTCGCGCGGTCCTACGCGCGAATCTTCTTCCGAAACTGCGTCGCCACCGGTGAAGTCTATCCCGTCGAATCCACGGGAGACCTCACGCAGGAATTCAAGACCGGCGACGAGGCCGAACTTGACTTCGAAGCCGGCACGATCAAGCGCCTCGCCGACGGCAAGGTCTTTTCGCTCAAGCCCCTCGGCGCCGTCGCCCCCGTCGTCGCCGCCGGCGGCATGTTCGGCTACGCCCGCCAAGTCGGCATGATCAAGCGGTAGCTTTTCGGCTGAATCGATTTCCTCGACTCAGCCGAATCTTCCGACATGCCCCCTCATTCGTACTCGATCGTCCACTCGGTCGAGGGAAGCGGAACCACGACGCATTTGCGCTGCTCGCCCAGGCCCCCCTTGCGCTCCGCATCCACGCCGTCGCACGTGATCACGTAGGCCGTGCAGGCCTCGAGCCCCACGGCGCGAAGGAAATGCTCCGTGCGGATGATCAGCGACACCATCCCCGCCAATTTGCCGTCCTGCATCACGGGCTGGCGCATCGTGATCAGACTGGGGCGCATCAGTCCGCCATCGCTCGGTTCGCTGAGCTGCGGCGCCGGCTTCTCCGCCATCTTCTTGCGAAACGCGTCGAGCGGCTTCACCTTCGTCAAGCTGTACCCGACGGCAAGCGCATGACTGCGGGAATAGACCGCCCGGATCTCCCAGTCGGAATTGATGAAGGACGCACCGTAGAAACCACCGATCTTCTCGACTTCCGGCTTCATCAGCGCGCGGAAGTTCTTCTCGGTCGGGCGCTGTTCCGCCACCCGCTCGAGGCGGTCGAACAAATCGACGAAGTACGTTTCGACGGCGGCGACCACATTCGTCTCCGCCGGAACCGCGGCGGCCGTGCCGCCACAGGCGGAGCCCATCATCAGAACCCCGATCGCCAGCATGACCGCCCTTGTCCCGCCCATCGCAGAATCCCTTTCAGTTGACGATCCTGAAAACCGAGATGTATCCGAAATGCCGGGAGACGCGCTCGACTTCCCGGAACGGCGCCTCCGCCAACGCCCGCCGGAGATCGCCGCGGATGTTTTCGCGGATCTCCTCCTGCTTGAACAGCCAATAGCCGGACCAGGCGCAGATCCGGCCCAAGACGCCCTCCGGCACGTCGACATCCACGATGGCGATTCGGCCGTCCGGCTTGACCACTCGGTGCATCTCCGCAAGCGCCTTGCGCTTGAGCTCCGCGTCCACATGGTGGAAGAAGAACGTGGAGATGGCGCAGTCGAAGGAGCCGTCCGCATACTCGAGCCGCTCGGCCACGCCGACGTCGAACCGGAGGCGGCCCTGCCCCGCCGCCTTGCGCCGCGCCGCGGCGATCATCTTCGGGGCGGCGTCGAGCCCCACGGCGCAGGCGTCGGGGGCGGTCAGAGCCGCCGCGATCCGCCGGGTCAGCCACCCCGTGGCGCAGCCGACGTCCAGGACCCGCTCGTCTCCGCGCAACGCGAGCAGCCGCTGCGCCTCGCGTCCCAGACGCCCCTCTTGCCAGAACATCATCGCAGGAGAAAGCCAGTCGTACAGTCCCGCCGCATGGTCCAGCGTCCGACCGCGCGTCTGGGGCGCGGGCTCAAGGTCGGATGCTTTGTTCATGGGCAATGTCCTCAAGGTCGAGAAGCGACAGCATCGCATGGGCCATCTCGGCGGGAGACGCCCCCGTCGCGGAAATCACGCCTTCCGCCTGGAAGGTCGCGCAGGCCTCCGTCAACCGGCTCAAGCCGCGCCGCGCCGCGGCCATGCCTTCCCCGGCCACTTCGCCGTAGAGCCGGTCGGACGCCTTCAGCGGCTGCTGCGACCACGCCGCCAGCACGGAGGGCCGGTCGCGGGCCAGCACGGAAAGCACATAGTTGTGGCGCCGCTCCACGAAGTCCCGCGCGAGGTCGCGAACGTCGTCGAGAATCTGGCAGCCGCCGCCGAAGCGACGGAGCGCGGCCTTCAGCCGCGACGCCTTCTCGGCATCGACATCGGTTTCGATAAGATCGAAACCCGTGAAGGGGATGTTGAAGAGCAGTC
>JAAZAI010000168.1 GCA_012514445.1 Lentisphaerota bacterium | reverse complement strand
ATCGAAGTGGATGATGCGCCAATGGCCCGCGGAGTTGACCGCCGGCGCCAAGGGGATCGTCTACTTTGGGGGTCATACGGCGTCCGCGGGCAACTGGACGTATCTGCTCGACGCCACCACGCCGCGCCCCGCGGCCGCGACCTTCGCGGTGCTCTCGGCCTCCATCGGCTGCGCAGATCCAGTCGCCACCGCCTACGTCGGCGCCGACTCCGTGCTGCACATCTTCCGGAAGCGTGACGGCATCGGCCTGGCCGTGGCCGCGACCGTCTCGGACGCGGACGACGCGGCTTCTTCTTTGAACATCCCGGCCGGCGCGCGTTTCATCGTCCGCACCGACCATCAGGGCAATCAGCGGCGTCTCGAGGCGAACAATGGGGCGTTGACGCAGCCGCTCGCCGCGATGCCCGTCATCCTCGACGGCTTCGACCTGCCGACCCTCGCCGTGCACGCGGGGCTCGAGATCGGCACGCAGGGCGCCGCGCCCAGCCCCGTCATCACCGCCGTGCGCGGCTCCGACGCCGCCGTGCTCGCGCTGCGCGCCGTCAATCCGCTCGACGTTCCGGTCAAGGGCAGCGTCGTCGTCAAGTTGGTGTCCGGCGCCTCGTTCCCCGTGCAGACGATCGCGCTGGATCCCGGAGCCGACACGCTGATCCGCCTCCCGCTGACGATGGCGGCGGGCGGAGCCGTCGAAGGCGACGGCGTGGCGGAGCTGCGTTGGACCGCGCCGGTCGCAGTCTCCTGCCGCAAGGCGTTCAAACTCGTCGTGCTCGATCCAAAGTCCCTCGGCAACCTGCTTCGGAACGGCGACATGGAGACCGTCGCGGGCGGCAAGCCCGCGAACTGGAGCGGCAGCGCGGCGAGCGTCGAGCTCGCGACGCTCGGCCAGGGGCCGGGCTTCGAAGGACGCGCCGCGCGCTTCTCCGGCGAGAAGGACGCCAACTACCAGCATCTCAGCCAGGCGGTCGTGCCGCCGGCCCCCGGACGCGCCTATCTCTACACTGCGTGGGTCTGGAACGCCGACATGCAGGCGGGCAGCAATCTTTCGGTGGACGACAAGACCTTCTTCATCCCCTCCGTGTTCGACGCGGGCAACACCACGCCCTTCTGGCGCCTGATGACCCACGTCCGCGAGACGCCGGAGACCGCGCGGCAGATGGGCTTCACGCCTGTCGTCAAGGGCAAGGGCTGGGCGATGTACGACAACATCAGGGCGACGCTCTACGAAGGCACGCCTTTCGCGGCCGAGGCCCGCCACGCGGCGCACGCCGCGACGGTGGACGGCGATCTCGGGGACTGGGATTTCGCGGATCCGATCCCGCTGCTCTGCGACAACCAGCTCACGGCGACGGAAGGGTATGCGTGGACGCCGGCGAATCTCTCGGGCGTGGCCCGCTTCGCCTGGGATCGCGAGGCGCTGTACTTCGCCGCGAAGGTCCGGGACGACCGCCATGTCGCCACGACGACCGGCGAGGACACGCTCCGCGGCGACAGCCTCGTGATCGCGCTGCATCCTGGAAACCGCGTCGAGGGGGCGGACGGGCAGGCCTTCGCGTGGCATCTTGGCGCGGCGGCGCCCGGCGGCGGCAGCGGCCGTCACACGCTCTACCGTCCGCCGGGCCGTAGCGGCGGCCTCGCCTCCGGCCAGCTCGCGAAGGACTCGTCGGTCTATGAAGTGGCGATCCTGCGCGCGGGCGACATCACCACGTACGAGCTGCGCATCCCCTGGGCGGAGACGGGTGGTCTGACCCCGGCCCTCGGCGTCAAGGCCGGTCTTTCGTTGCAGCTCTTCGACGCCGACGGCGCCGGGGATCCGGCCGTGATGACGTGGGGGGGCGGTCTGCGCCCCGCCTGGAGCCCCGCCGGCTTCGGCGTGCTGACGCTCACGGAATAGGATCGGACGGTCTGGGGCCAGAACCCCGCAACCTAGGAAACCGAGCCATTTTTGGCTTGGTTTCGTTGTCCTTTACTTCACCCGTGGCTCTTGGTAGAATAAACGTGTTATCGATTAACTAGGAGATTTTGAAAATGGGCAGTCAGCAAGCT
>JAAZAI010000167.1 GCA_012514445.1 Lentisphaerota bacterium | reverse complement strand
GGCCGTACTGGACTTTGATCACGCTGCCGCTGCCGCCGGTGTACTCGCGCATTCCGCCATCGGTCTTGACGGGCTCGCCGAGGATCGCCTCGGCTTGTGCCATCGTCATGCCCGTGGCAAGATCCTTGAGCGACTGCGGCGGCGCGATCGCGCCCGAGCCGTCGTCCTTGCCGAACTTCACCGTGCCCAGCGGCACCTTGTCCTTCGGCGTGTCGAGCCGGATCGCCAGCGTCTGCCGCTTCTCGTCCGCCCGCCCCCAGTTCGTGAAGATCGTCGCGGTGACCGTCGCCGGTCCCAGCACGGTCTGCTGGTGGGAGGCGAAGTAGTTGCAGAAGATGCCGTAGTCGCCTGCGGGCGCCTTGGAAATCAGGTATTCCTCGGGGCCGTAGCCGTCGGTGATATCATGGGAGACGAGGCCGCCGCGCTCCGTGCGGTTGTGCCCGTAGAACGCCTCTTCGCCACCCGGCTCGACGACGTGCAGATCGATGTCCGTGTTGTCCGCGTCCCACGCGATCATGATGCGCAGGTCGGTCTGGAGCGGCTCGCGGAACTTGGCGTCGAACGGAGGCACGGTCGGCTTCGCGCCTTTTATCCACTCCGACGCCTCGATCCAGGCGACGAGCGCGTTGAGCTCCTCCAGCGCGAAGAGTCCGAGGGTGTCGGCATGGCGCGTCCAGGGCGTGAAGGCCACTTTGACGTACAGCGCCATCGCCTCCTCGAGCTTCGCGGCGTCGCGGTCGGTCTTGCCCCATTCGGCGAGCGTCAGGGCGAGGTCGCGATACGACTGCGGATCCTCGCCGCGGAGCTTGACGATGCGGCGGAACTGCCGGACCGCCAGCTCGTATTGCTGCGCCTGCCGCAGCCGCCAGGCGAACACGCGCAGCAACGCGGCGTCTTCGATCTTCAGCTCGGCGAGGTTCGTCAGGATCTTCGTCCCCAGCGCCGTCTCCTCGCGCCCGAAGCAGTGGTCGGCGCAGTCGAGATAGAACGCGGGGCTGCTCCCGAACGTGCGCTTCTGCTTCAGGTACGCCGCGTACAACCCGCCCGCATCCGCCTGCTTCAGCGCTTCGAGGTAAGGCGTCTTCGGATCCCAGGCCTTGATTTCGATCGAGGAGACCGTCCCTCCCTGTTTGCCCCCCACCGCCATTTTCGCGGCCGGACGAGCCTCTCCGGCGGTAACGGAACCGCGCCGACCTGGGGACCGACTGGTAATCATGCTTGTCGTAAAGGAAGGCGCGGCGGGTGGTTCCGCAGGCTCTGCAAGCACAGCCCCTTCGGCACCCGACAAATCGCCCCCTTCGGCATCCGCCGCCGCAGCGAAAGCCATCGTCGCATCAACTCCCGCCGCAGGAGAGATCATCAATCTCTGTAGAGGCTCCAAAAGAATGTCAATCCGATTGAAAATCGAGCGAATCATTTCAGTTCTCTTCTCAAGTTCATCCCGTGTCTCGACCAGCTCCTCCTGAACGGAGCGTGCATCGTCTCCCTTCCCTGCCGCAACCAAAGCCGCATGGCGTTCCTCGAGCGCCTGGATTTCTCTCTGAAGCGCCTCACGCAGGCCTTGGATCTGCCGTGCATCGTTCGCCGCCTCGCGGAATGCCTCCCCAATGGAATCTGGGGCAGAATCGCCATGTTGCTCGGGAAGGGCTTGGCGGCGACGAAGCTCTTGATCGATGTCGTCCAGACGACCGGAGATATCGTCGGGATCGCGGGGCTTGGGGAAGTCGCGTTTGAGCCAGGCCACGCGCTCCTTCCAAAGCCGCTCGAGCATGGCCAGGTGGCTGGTCTGCTTCGATTCTGTCTCGTCCGTGCGGCCCTTGAGCGCGCGGCGCCACTGCTCGCGCAGTTCAGGCAGCGACTCCGGGGGCTCGATGTCGTGGCGCACCCACTGGTCGAGATTTTCGAGGACGATGAGCGACGTCGCCGGGCTCACGACGCCGTAGGCCCGACCGAGGGCGAGAAGTTCGTCCGAAAAATCGTCCGCCCGCGGCGCCATCTGCGCCACGCGCATCGCGGCCCAGGCCTTGCGCAACGTGACGGCCTCGCGCGCCGGGTCGGCGCGGAGGTGGAAGGGTGCGGACTCTGCCCCGCCGCCGAAGTCGATCTTGATCTGCGCCTCGGGCGCGGTCAGTCGGCCGAGGATCGTCACGCGGCCCGCCGCCGGACGTCCAATGCCCTGCACGTCGGCGACGCCGGTTCCCACGATGCCGGCCACGCG
>JAAZAI010000166.1 GCA_012514445.1 Lentisphaerota bacterium | reverse complement strand
TCGGCGTTCCGCGGAGCGCGAAGTTGACGAAGGGGAACTCAAGAATGAGCGTCATGAGATAGGTGATGACCACCGTCGCCCAGACCCAGAACCGGGCGTTGTGGAGATCCATGGCGATGAAGGGACGAATGCGTTCCAGCGCCAGCAAACCCACAAAGCCCGAGAAATAGTTGGCCAGCGCCATCAGCACCATCGGCTCGACGACCCGCCACTTCCGCATTCCGCAAAACCAGGCCAGGAGTCGTCCCTCGAGGACGCCGAGAAGCAGATTCCCGAAAACCAGGTGGAGCGCGGTGCCCCACATAAGCGCCGTGCCGGAATTCGCCAAGGCGACGGCCGGCACGCCGCAGAGGAGCAAGGTCGTCAAGAGGGTGTTGTGTGTTTTCATCGCCGCGCGGATGCGCTTCCTTTTCGGCTGCTACTTGTGCCGGCATTCTACACCCTGTGCGCAGAGAGGACAACCCTTGCCTAATGCGCGTCGTACCAGTTCACCCGGCGCGTGGAGAACATGACGACGGCCAAGGCGGCGAAAAGACCGGCGGAGCCGAGCACGAGGGCGTAGTCCTGAAGCTGCAGCGTCGTGTAGAGGAAGCCGTAGATCAGAACCAGCTCGAGCCCGATCACGACGGCGCGGCGGCGGCCGAGGATCGCCGCGCTGTATCCCGTGACGAGCGCCGTCGACGCACCGGCGGCCACGATATAAGCCTCCCAGAAGACCAGCAGTTCGGACAAAGCCAGCAGCACGAGGTAGAAGAGGCAAAGCGCCGCTCCGACCAGCAGGTATTGGAGGGGATGGATGCGAAGCCGCGCCAGCGTCTCGAAGAGAAAGAAGGCGGTGAAGAGCAGCACGATGAAGAGAATGCCGTATTTCATGGCGCGCTCGACGAGACGATAGTTGTCAACGGGGGTGACGAGACTGACGCCGAACGAACAGTTCGAGAGACCGGTGGCGGCGTTCATGCCTTCCGCGCTGGTCCAGGACTGCGGGACCGGACGGCCGTAGTACGAGACCTGCCAGACCGCCTTGAACCCATTCGGCGCGACCTCGCGCTCGACCGGAAGGAATGCGCCCTGGAAACTGGGATCGGCCCAGGGGGAATCGATCACGACCTGGGTCTGCATGCCGACCGGGGCGATCAGCAGCCTCCCGCTGCCGTTGAGCTTCATGTCGAGCGAGAACGGCGTCGTTTCGGTCGAGTTCATGAGCCCGGCCGGCATGCGTGCGCGCAGCGGACGGTCGAAGGAGGCCAAGTGCGATCCCGGCCCGAGCGTCAGCGACGTCTCGCCGAGTCGCAGAACGAGCGAGTCCGAAAGGCCCCGGGGATCGGATACGGAGACCAGGACGACCGCTTCGTCCCACAGGATGTTGGCCGGATCGACCTTCCATTCACCGAAATCGGGCGGCGAGAACGCCCCCGTCAGCGAAAAAGTCCCGCGGTAGACGGCGGCCTCGTAGATCCCGCGGTGGAGGATGCTCGGGTCGAGCGAGCCGACGACATTGAGGTTGGTGGGAAGAAAGCAGGCGTGGGCGGTCGACCAGGAGATCTCCTCGACGGACTTGATCTGGTCTTCGACCCGCTGTTCGCGCCGGGTCTTGACGGGAATCCGGTAGGGGACGACCAGTACGGGGCCGATCAGCGTCTGACTCTCGCCCCAGGTGCCGGTGATGTTGGCGACGGCGTCGAAGCGCCGGCTCTGGCGCTCGGAGAGAAGCGACCGAACCATCGACAGCGGAATCAGCAGGACCAGGGCGAGCACGCCGATGAAGAGAGGCTTGCAGGCGGAGACGCAGCGGCGGACGGGAGATGCGGGAGGAGTCGGCGAAACGATTGCGTTCATGGTTCGACCTTTCTTGACCTTAGGGAGACTAGGCATGAGAGCCCAAGGGGGTGGATGTAGCTGAGAAGGAGGACGGCTCGTGCCGCGCGGCGCGGCGGGCATCCTGAAGCACGGCGGCCAGCGTGTCTAGATAGAGGCTGAAGCGGCCAAGTCCGTCATGCGTCAACTCAACCGTCGTGCGCGGCTTGTCGCCGACAAACGTCTTGCGGATCCGGACGACACGCTCCGCCTCGAGCGCTTTGAGATGGCGACTGAGGTTGCCGTCGGTCAGATGGCATTGGTCGCGCAGTTCGGTGAAGGAGAGACCTTTCCGAGCCGTGCAGAGCGCCGAGAGGATTGCCAGGCGGCTGGGCTCGTGGAAGAGCTTTTCCAGCGAGGCGGGATGATGGGCCAAATCCGTCACGACTGACCTCCCGGGCCGTCGCGTTGCAGCAACGCATAGCCGCCGATGATTTCTCCGATGCCGAAGACAAACCCAACAGGGCGGGGGTCGGTGAAAGACGTCCCGGGAATCAGCAGGCACGCCAGACCGGCGCCGAGGTAGAAGAGTCCGACGAGGTAGACGCCGACGGGCAGGTTCCGGCGGAAGGCCATGTTCGCAAGTCCGTAGCAGAGCATCCAGGTCGCAGGCAGGTAATCGAACATGCCGGCCCGGACGAAGGCCAGGGAAAAGGCCGCGCCGACTGCCAGAGGCGGAAGGGATTCGAGGGCGGGAATCCAATCGGCCCGCCGACGGACGCGATCGCGGTCGAGCAGCCAGAGCAGCAGCGCTCCATAATTCAGGCCCACGGCGACGAACAGCACAAGCGCCCAGCCGACGAGATGGACAAAGGGAGAATCAGGCCGGTGCAGAAGACCGAGGGCGAGTCCACCCACAAGAGCGACGATCCCGCCGATCACGCGGGCACGGGCCGAAAAGCCCCGAAAACGGAGACGGTCGCCCACCAGCGTCTGCATGCGCCTGACTTGATCCAGCGCGTCGTCGACCGATCCTGACGTCATCGAACACCTCCTTGAAATGCGAACAGCCTACCATATGCGCAAAGTACTTTGCAATGCAAAGTTTATTCGGCCCGCATCCGCGCGGTTTTTGCGATCAATTTCCACGACGGTGCCTCTGATTGGCCTTTCAAGCACTTCAACCTCAAGTCCTTAACCGATATCGGCTACGTCTCCGCGCGACGGTAGTCGTCGATACCTTGTTATCCATCAATGACTTAATTGTGCTTTTATCCTCGAAAACGAGCCTTGCAGGCGATTTCCCCCCCTCTTTTTGCGGCTGTAAGGAACAAGCCGGGGCTGGCCATTTCGTGCGGGAACGTCAACCCTGGGAGCGCGGGGCTCCGCACCGGCCGTGGATGGTTGGCGAGTGCGGA
>JAAZAI010000165.1 GCA_012514445.1 Lentisphaerota bacterium | reverse complement strand
TCGCGTGTTTCGTAGTTTGCCTCCCCTCGCGAATTCTCAGTCGTGGTTCAATTTGACACGGCAAAGTAGCCCCTCGAACTCACGCACTCCCCCTCTCACGCACTCCCACACGCTCTCACAAATCACGCACGACTTCCCAGCTCCAGCGCCCGCCGGTGCGCCGTGGCCACGGGCAGCGCGGCGAGATCGGCATCGGCCACCCAGCGCACGGGCCCGCCGCGCGACGCCCTGCCGCGCCCGGCGACCGCCGAGGCCGCGAGCACGTGCAACACCAACGTGAAATGACTGAAGCCGTGCCGGATCTCCCTCGCTTCCTCCACCGCGCCCAGCACCACGCCGGTCCGAGCCGGCACCAGACGCCGCGCCGCCGCCATCGGCGACTCCCCTTCCTCCATCGCGCCTCCCGGCAGCTCCCAGAGCCCCCCCAGCAGACCCTCGCCCTCGCGCCGCACGAGCAGCCAGCGCCCCCCGCGGCGAAGCAGCACCGCCACCGCATGGCGCACCGGCGGCGGCGCCTTGGGCGTCCGCCTCGGATACGCCGCCTGCTCGCCGCGCTTGCGGGCACCGCAATCCGCCGCCAGCGGACACGCCGCGCAATCGGGATTGCGCGGACGGCACACCAGCGCCCCGAGCTCCATCATCGCCTGGTTGAGATCGCCCGGCGACTCCGTCGCGTCGAAGGCCGGCTGAAGCCGCTTCGCCAGCGCCCGCCGCGGCGGCTGCGCCCGGAAATCGTCGCCCAGCCGGTCATGCCGCGCGAAGACGCGCGCGACGTTGCCGTCCACGACCGGCACGCGCTCCTCGAAGCAGATGCTCGCGATGGCCGCCGCCGTGTAGTCCCCCACTCCGGGCAGCGCGGCCAGCGCCGCGGCCGTGCGCGGCAGCGCCGCCTCGGGACGGGCCGCGACGTCCTTGGCCGCGCGGTGCAGATTTCGCGCCCGGGTGTAGTAGCCCAGACCCTGCCACAGCGCCAGCACCGCCTCCAGTTCCGCCTCGGCGAGGTGCCGCACGGTCGGATGCTTCGCCATGAAGCGGTCGAAGAAGGGCTTGACGGTTTCGACCTGGGTCTGCTGGAGCATGATCTCGCTGACCCATACGGCATAGGGCGATGGATGGCCCCGCCAAGGCATCTCGCGACGATGGACGCGAAACCACGCCAGCAGCGTCTCGTGCGCGAACATCGCCTTAGCGCGCGCGCTCGCCAGCTTCTTTCCGGTTTTTCCCGCGCCTCCGACCGTCATCATCCTCCTTCATACAAACCTGACTTCCCAGTTTGCCGGACTCCTCTGGATCGTCGCGGAAGACCGGCAACGGAAACGCCCGTGACCTGTTTGTGGAAAGAGTATACAGGATCGCAATCACGATTCCAAGACCGCCATGTCACGATTCCACAGGGCCGGTGAGCTGACACAGATGCAGTCCCTTCTTGATTTCCTGATTTCAGATTCCTCCACCGCGACACCTCTGCTGCTGAAGGATTCAATTTGAAATCATGAGATCCGGGTGTAAGAGTAGGTGTACGAGTACGGCAGACGCGGAAATCCACCACCCACACACTCCCACTCACGCCTCACGCGGGATCGACAAAGATTACGACAAGGAACACTCCCACACCCCCATACTCCCACACCCGCATTCAGCCTACCCCGGCGACTGACGCATTCCACCGCGACCACACCGAACACTTGCCGGACGGCTCTAGATCGTGTAGACTTCAAAGCCGGTTCTGTTGATTCGCATGCAATCGAGGTGACATGATGAGCCCCACACCCTGGATCGTGATCTTCACGGGAATCTGCTTCGCCGGACTGACGGCCGTGGCCCTGCAGGCGTTCGCCGCCGGCGCGAACGCCTACAGCGGCACCTACTCCTCGAAGACCGCGCGGCAGTTCGAGGACATCTTCCTCTTCATCCCCCCGCGCCGCATCGCCGAGATCGGCTGGATCTGCGCCGCCCTCACCGCGATCCTCGTCTTTCTCGCCCTCGGCGGCATCGCCGGCGCGGCGCCGGCGATCCTCGTCCGCGGCGCCGTGGCGATCGTGCTGGGCGCGCTGATGCTGCTCGCCCCCGCCCAGTTCCTCGTGGTCTTCCGCAACCGCCGCCGACGCCGCTTCAACATGCAGCTCGTGGACGCGCTCACCAACATGGGCAACGCGCTCAAGTCCGGCTTCAGCATCACGCAGGCCATCGAGCACGTCGTCGAAAACGGCGAAAACCCGATCGCCGAGGAGTTCGCCACCCTCCTGCACCAGACGCGCGTGGGCGTCGGCTTCCAGGAGGCGATGCGCAACCTCGACCAGCGCGTCGGCAGCGACGACCTGACGCTCGTCGTGCTCTCGATCGAGACCGCGCGCCGCACCGGCGGCAACCTCACCGAGATCTTCGCCAACATCAGCCATACGATCCAGGAACGCCTGCGCATCGAGAACCGCATCCGCACCCTCACCGCGCAGGGCCGCCTGCAAGGCATCGTGCTGGGCATCATGCCCCTCGCCCTGGGCATCGTCCTCAACATCGTGCAGCCGGAGATGATGCAGCCCTTCGTGCACTCGGCGCCGGGAATCGCCGTGATGGCCGTCGTGGGCGTCCTGCTCTTCTGCGGAGCGCTCTCGATCCGCAAGATCATCCGCATCGACATCTGAGGCGCGCTGCCGACGGCACAATAAACGCCATCCCGCCCCCGTTCTACCGGCAACCGTAGGAACCCAGGAGAGCCCATGAACACCATCCGCCTGATGATCACCGCCCTGATGGCCGCCGGCGCCATCGCCTGTTTCGCCGAACCCGCCGTAGAATCCTCCACGAACGCGACCAAGCCGGAAGCTCCCAAGGCCGGGGACGGCTCGCGCCGCCCGCGGATGGAGCAGCGCTCGCGTGAAGCGCGCCCCGCTCGCCCCGAAGGCGAGAACCGCCGCCGCGAGATGTGGGTCGGCGAAGGTCGGGACGGCCTCGTCGGACAAAGCATGATGCTGCGGATGCTCGACCGGCCGGAGACGGCCGCCCGCCTCGGCATCCTGCCCGACGTCCGCGACAAGATCCTCGCGTCCTTCAAGGCGATCGACGACGACATCGCCGCCAAGCTCGTCGAACTCGCCGTGCTCCAGCGCCAGCAGGCCAAGCTCATGGCCGAGCGCGCCGCCAAGGAGACCATCATGGAGGCGGTGGAGAAGGTCTGGAAATGCCGCGGTGAAATCGCCAAGCTGCAGACCGCCAAGGTGATCGAGCTCCAAAGCCACCTCACCGACGAGCAGATCAAGAAGATCGACGCCGTGCGCGCCGAGGAGTTCCGCACCCGCCGCATGCGCCAGTTCCGCGACGGCGACGCCTCGCCCGGGCGCAAAGGGGAAAACCCGCCCAAGCGCGACGCTCCCCCGCACGACAAGTAGGCCCCCACCCCACCATCCCCCTGTGGCCACCCCTCATCCGGTTCGAGGAGTCTTGCCCCCCCAGTTTCAAAT
>JAAZAI010000164.1 GCA_012514445.1 Lentisphaerota bacterium | reverse complement strand
TCGTCCGCGCGCGGGCCGTTGAGGGTGTCGAGGTACTGGCACACGGCATGTCCCTTCGACTTCTCCGCATATTCGGCCAGCCAGGACCCCTTGTCGGCGAGTTGCTCCGGGGTGCCGAGCTCGGGCCATGTGAACTTGCGGCCCTTGACGTGGATCCGGTACGGCTTGGGTGTGAGCCGCGCCCGAAAGCATTTCTGGCTTACGCAGAGGCAGGCGTAGAGCGAATCCGCGTTGAAGCGATTCATCAGCCGGGTACAGGCGTCGCTCGCGGGCGCGACATCGACGTTCTGGACGACAAGCCGGTAGCCGTTTTTCGTCAGATAGAGTCGAATGGGATGGAGCCCTTCGGTTGCGTCGTGCGCGGCGTCGACGATTTGCTTGAGCGTGTATTCCGGCGGGGGGAGCGGTTCGGGCCGGGCGCGGCCGAAGAGGGTGGCGAACCAGGAAGGCCGCGGCGGCTTGAGGAAGTCGACGTCGATGAAGACGTGCGTTTCGCTGTTGAGAACTTCGGCGCCGTAGCGGTTTCGGCTGACGATGTTGCGGGGGTCGAGCTCGTGGAGGATCTCCTCGCGGATGGGGCGTCCGGCGGAATAGTCCCAAGGACGGCCAGACCCGCCATGTCCGTACGCCGCGATGCTTCTCTCGAGTTCGCGGAAGAGCGTGTCGGCCATGCGCTCCGCGGCCTGCGGGGATTCATTGGAGTAGCCGAAGAGCTGAATCGCCTCGCGGCCGCAATCGGTCTTCAGAGTGAAGGACTTCCGAGTCCAATGCCGGTAGAGTTGCATCGCGGGGGATTCCCTGTTGGCGGATCAACGCGTCGCGGCGGCTTCGGCTTCGCGGTAGGAGTCGCGGAAGAAGACGGTCCACTCGCGCATGGCCTCCATCGCGTTGGAGCCTGCGGCTTCTCCGGCGGTCTTCCAGGTGATGGGAACCGGGCGGTCGGGGAGGCGCTGGAGCAGGGCCATGGCCTCCGGATTCGCCTCCGGGCCGCCCGCGTCGGCGATGGCCTTCCAGGCGGTGCGCAGCTCTTCGCCGGCGTCCATGCACATGGCGCGGACGAGCTGGCGGAAGAAGCCGAAATGCGCGGCGGTCCAGCGCGGCTGGTACTCGAACGCGCCGGCGAGGTGATAGGCGTCGACCGCGGGGTCGAGCAGGTTGTCCGAGGTGTGGCGGGCGTGGGCCTTGGCGCGAGCCTGCACGGCCGGACGCTCGGGGTCCGGATAGAAGTCACGGCGGACGGGCATTCGGCGCAGCGCGGATTTCCGCGGACCGCCCGGCGTGCCGGGGCGGTAGTTCCAGAGCTTCTGGCCGTCCTCCGAGAGCACGTATTCCAGGAAGCGTCGTGCGAGTTCGGGGTGCGGTGCGCCCCGCAGCAGGCTGATGGGGTCGCCGCTGATGCTGGAGCCCCCGAGCGGGGTGACATAGTGGAGCCGCACCTGTTCGCCCGCCTTTGTCACCTCGGCCTGCACGCGCGCGTAGAAGTCGATCGAGATGCCCGCGGCCGCGTCGCCGGCGGCGACGTCGACCGGCACCTTCCCGGCGCCGTCGGTGAAGTAGCGCGCGTTGGCGCCGATGCGCTGCACGAGGTGGACGCCCGCGAGCCAGCCGCGCTCGATGTCGTCCTGGTAGCGCGCCGGGACGCCGTCGGGCATGACGCCGGGCGGAAGCCTGGCGGCGGCGATGCGCGCTTCGAAGTCGTGGATCTGCTCCGGCGTCCAGCCGGCGGCGAGGACCTCGCGGCGGCATTCGGAGTGGATGATCATCTCGAAGGCCTTCGCGATGGAGCCGGACTTCGTGGGGTCGGTGACGCCGATCTGGCCGAAGTAGCGCGGATCCGCGAGGTCGCGCCATTGGACGGGCTGGTGCGTGATGCCCAGGTCTTTGAGCCGGTCGGGGTTGGAGCAGATGCCGAAGCCGGAGAGCGCGGCGCTGAAGAAGACGGGCGAGCGCCATTCCTCGCCGCCGCGGCCTTCGGGGAACATCTCCGCGCCGTCGGCGTCGGCGAGGATGCCGGCGGGGATCTGGTCCGCGGGCCACGGGGCGACGGTGAAGCCCTGCCGCGCGGCGGAGGAATGGTCGTAGGTGCCGCCGCCGAAGAAGACGTCGATGAGGATTGTGAAGTCGCCGGCGTCGTCGTGGGCGCGGAAGCCGTCCCAGACCTCGGCGAGGACGTCGTCCGCGGGCTTGCGCTTGGCGACGGCGGCCTCGGCGGCGCCGTCGGGCCAGGCAAGGCCGGCGCGCCGGCGCCAGGCGCGGTAGGCGGCGACGTATTCGCCTTGGAGGTAGCGCATGATCTCGGTGGTGCCCCCGATGGCGCGCCAATCGATTCGCACGGGCTGGCCGAAGCGGCGCTGGTGCCAGTCGGAGAAGCCAATGGCGAACTCGTCGCGGATGACGGCGATGTGGGGAGAGACGACGACGAGCACGGGATCGCCGGCCTTCCACTGGCCGGCGGGCTTGTCGCGGCGGAAGACGAACGGCAGCGCGACGACGACGGCGGCGGCGGCGAGGACGAGGAGGTTCTTGAGGGCGGCGGCGCGCGTGTTCATTGCGGGAGGGCGACGACGTCGCGGGCGTGTATCCAGGCGGTGGCCGGGCGGGCTTCGTCGCGGGCGAGGATTTCGGGATTGAGTTCGAAGACGGTCAGCGTGGTCCTGGCGCCGTCGGCGCCGGCGGCGTCCATCTGGTGCTGGGCGGTTTCGCCGAGGTAGACGGTGCCGTGGATTTCGCCGTCGAGGCGGAGGAATTCGGGGCCGGCGGGGGGCGTGCCGAGGTGGACGGCCTCGGGGCGGACGGAGAGTTTCGTGGCCTGGCCGGGATCGTAGGCGGCGCCGAAGAAGCCGGGCGGGAGGAAGTTGGTCTCGCCGATGAACGAGGCGACGAAGGCGTTGCGGGGCTGGCGGTAGACTTCCAGCGGGGTGCCGATCTGCTCGAGGACGCCGTCGCGCATGATGGCGAGGCGGTCGGCGATGGAGAGGGCCTCCTTCTGGTCGTGGGTGACATAGACGGCGGTGAGACCGGCCTGCTTGCAGATGCGGCGGATCTCGATGCGCATCTCGAGGCGGAGCTTGGCGTCGAGGTTGGAGAGCGGCTCGTCGAGGAGCAGGCAGCGGGGCTGGACGACGAGGGCGCGGGCGAGGGCGATGCGCTGTTGCTGGCCCCCGGAGAGCTGGTTGGGCTTGCTGTCGGCGCGCGCCGCCATCTTGACGGTGTCGAGCGCCTCGTGGACGCGGCGCTTGAGCTCGGCGGCGGGGACGCGGCGCATTTCGAGGCCGAAGGCGACGTTCTGGGCGAGCGTCATGTGTGGCCAGAGCGCGTAGCTCTGGAAGACCATGCCCGTGTCGCGCCGGTGGGGCGGGGTGTCGGTTACGTCGTCGCCGCCGATGAGGATGCGGCCCTCGTCCGGGCGGTAGAAGCCGGCGATGTGGCGCAGGAGCGTCGTCTTGCCGCAGCCGCTGGGGCCGAGCAGGAAGAAGAGCTCGCCGGGGGCGATCTCGAGCGAGACGCGGTCGAGCGCCCGGGTGGCGCCGAAGCTCTTGGAGAGGTTCTGGATGGAGATGGAGACGGCCATGGCGGGTTTCGCGTTGGGGGTGGCCGGCGCGGGCGGTTGACGGCAACCGCGGCGGCGCCGAGGAGGTGCACGGCATAAGCGTACTATATCTGCGCGTCGTGAATCAACCGCGATGTAATCGATCGCTCACGATGCCCTCGCCAAAGGCGGCGGCGGATGGTACAATGGCGCCCAAACCCCTGCGAGGACACCCCGACATGAGATGGACCTTCGACAAATTCCGCCGTCGCCGCCGCGAGGCTTTCGCCTGGCTCAACGCCACGCAGTTCTTTGGCGCGCTCAACGACAACGTCTTCAAGGCCCTGGTGCAGATGTTCATCATCGGGCTCGCGGTCACCGCCAACGCGGTGCCGCTCGCCGTGGCGACGATGGTGTTCGCCATCCCGTTTCTGGTCTTCACCTCCTATGCCGGCTATTTGGCCGACCGGTTCAGCAAGAAGACGGTCACGGTGATTCTCAAATACGCCGAACTCGGGATCATGCTCGGGGCGGTGGCGGCCTTCGCGCTGGGCTGGGCCTGGGCGCTCTACGCGCTGCTCTTCCTCATGTCCGTGCAGAGCGCGCTCTTCAGCCCCACGAAGTACAGCATCGTCCCGGAGCTGGTCCGGACCCACGGGCTCGCGCGCGCGAACAGCCTCCTCGTGGCGTGCTCGTTCCTGGCGATCATCGCCGGCTCGGCGCTCGCGCCGGCGCTGGCCGGGGCGACGGACCTGCTCTTCGCCTCCAACACGACGGCGTACGCGGTCGCGCAGACCGCCTGCGCGCTGATCGCGGTCGCGGGCATCCTGACCTCCCACCGCGTGGCGCCGTTGCGGCCGATGCAGCCCGGGCTCCACCCCGACCTGCTCTTCCCCCGCAAGATGTGGCGCACCTGGTCCTGGGTGCGGCGCGACCGCGACCTGGCGGTGGCGATGGGCGGCACGTGGCTCTTTTCGATGCTCGCGGCGTTTCTGCAGATCAACCTCGTGCGCTACGGCATCGACCACCTGGGCCTCGACGAGAAGGCGAGCAGCTTTCTGTTCTTCTACGCCGCCGTGGGCATCGCCTCGGGGGCGTGGGGCTCCGGCCGCCTCTCGAAGCGCAACATCGAGTTCGGGACGATGCCGGGCGGGGCGTTTCTGCTGGCCCTCTCGACGCTCGCCCTCGGCCTGCTGTCGCACGGCCGCCATCCGGTGGCCGTGCCGGCGCTCATCTATCTCGCCGGGGTGGGGGCGGGGCTCTTCGTCGTGCCTCTGGACACGTTCCTGCAGCTCCGGCTGCCGGCGGACCGCCGCGGCGAGGGGCTGGCGCTCAACAGCTTCCTGAGCTGGTCGGGCATCCTGCTTTCCGGCGCGCTGATGCTGCTCTTCCACACCTGCGGCGTGGACGCCCAGTCGGGCTTCCTGCTCTTCGCGCTCCCGGCGATGATGCTGGCGCTCGTGAGCTTCTTCACGCTCAAGGACTTCGCGTTCCGGTTCTGCGTGACCGTCCTGGTCAAGCTGTTCTACCAGGTGCGCACGATCGGGCTGGAGCATCTGCCCGTGTCGGGGTCGGCGCTGCTGATCGCGAACCACGCCTCGTATATGGACGCCGTGCTGCTCTGCGCCACTACGCGCCGGCGCATCCGCTTCTTCATGTCGGAGGCGATCTACCGCAAGCATCGCCTCCTGCGCAAGATCTTCGATCTCTACGGCGTCATCCCGGTGGGCGGGGAGTCCTCGCCCCGGCAGGTCGCCGAGGCGCTGCGCGCGGCGCGGCGGGCGCTGGACGAGGGGTGCATGGTCTGCGTCTTCGCCGAGGGCGGCATCACGCGCACGGGCACGATCCGGGCGTTCAAGCGCGGCTACGAGCACGTGCTGCGCGGCACGGACCATCCGATCATCCCGATCTACATGGGCGGTTCATGGGGCACGACCTACCACTACTACCATGGACGCCTGGTCCGCCGCTGGTTCCGCTTCGGCCGCCGCCGCTACAAGGTCGTGGTCGTGTTCGGCCGGCGGCTCCCGGCGGGGACGAACGCCTTCCGCGTGCGGCAGGCGGTGATGGAGCTCTCCTGCGACTACTTCAACGCGCGCAAGGCCGAGCACGGCTCCTTGGGCCGTACCTACGTCGCGCGCGCGCGACAGACCTGGGGCGAGCCGCTGGCGACCGACACGACGGGCATGAAGGTCACGAGCGGCAAGGCGCTGATCGCCGCGATCGCCCTCGCCCGCGCGCTCGGCCCGCGCGTCAAGGACGACGCGCACATCGGCATCCTCCTGCCGGCCTGCTGCGCGGGCCTCATCTGCAACTTGACCGCCGCCCTGCTCGGCCGCGCCGCCGTGAACCTCAACTTCACCGTCGGACCCAAGGCCTTCCGCTCCTCGATCGACCAGTGCCGCCTCAGCACCGTGCTCACGAGCCGCGCCGTGGTGGAGCGCTTCCCCGGGCTCGACCTGCCGGAGGAGAAGCGCGTCTACATCGAGGACATCCTCAAGACGCTGAGCCTCGGAACGAAGCTCAAATGCCTCTTCCTCGCCAAGTTCGCGCCGTTCGAACGCCTCTGCCCCACGCGGACGACCGACGCGGACAGCACGGCGCTCGTGCTCTTCTCCTCGGGCTCCACGGGCGAGCCCAAGGGTGTGATGCTCAGCCAGCACAACGTGCTCGCCATGATCGAGAGCCTCCAGATGATGCTGGCGACCTCGCGGGAGGACCGGATCTGCGGCACCTTGCCGCTCTTCCATTCCTTCGGCATCATGGGGACGGTCTGGTACCCCGTGCTGGGGCACATGAAGGTGTCATACCACACGAGTCCGCTCGACGCGCAGGCCGTCATCGACGTGGTGCGCGAGAACCGCTGCTCGATGCTCTTCGGCACGCCCACGTTCCTGGCGCTCTACCTGCGCAAGGCGACGAAGGAGGATTTCGCGTCGCTGCGCTTCGTGCTCGCGGGCGCCGAGAAGCTCAAGGCGTCGCTCGCGAAGGCCTACGTCGAGAAATTCGGCATCCGCCCCTACGAGGCGTACGGCGCCACGGAGCTCTCGCCGGGCATCGCGGTGAGCGTGCCGCATGGCACCGGCGGCGGCATTACGCAGGAGGGCTGGCGCGACGGGCGGGTCGGACTCCCGGTGCCGGGCATCGCGATGAAGATCGTCGATCCCGACACGGGTCGCGAACTCGGGCCGGGCGAGGCCGGGCTCGTCTACCTCAAGGGGCCGAACCTCATGCTCGGCTATCTGGGCCGTCCGGACCTGACCGACGAGGCGGTGAAGGACGGCTGGTACTGCACCGGCGACATCGGGCTGGTGGACGAAGACGGCTTCGTGGGGCTCACGGACCGCCTGTCGCGCTTCAGCAAGCTCGGCGGCGAGATGGTGCCGCACGTCGCGGTGGAGGAGGCACTGCTCGGCGCGGCCGGACTCTCCGGCCCCGTGCTGGCGGTGGCGGGGGTGCCGGACGAGCGCAAGGGCGAGAAACTCGTCGTGCTCTACACCGACGACTGCGGCGATCCCCAGCAGCTCTGGGAGAAGCTCGAGAAGTCGGATCTGCCCAATCTCTGGCGTCCCGCGCGAAACGCCTACTTCCGCGTGGAGTCGATCCCGGTCCTGGGCACCGGCAAGCTCGACCTCTCGGGCATCAAGAAGCTCGCGATCGAGGTCGCCGCGCGGACGGGATCGGATCACTGATCATAATTTAGCTTTCTTAAAATTCATAATTTTCGAAATCGATCGCGCCGGTCAGCTTTTGGGTCCATCAGGGTTTCGCGTGTAATTTTTCCGAAGTTGGAAGTTTCCTTCAAGCTTTGTCGCGAGCTTCGTCGACTCCGCGGGAGCGTGAGCGCGCGAGTTGACTTTGCCGCGACCAGGCGGAATCGCGCGCGAATCCAGCGCGGAAAAACTTTTTTGAAAAAACTTCGAAATAGGGGTTGACGCGGGGGGGCCGGATTTGATAGTTTACACCTCACGCGCTTCAACCGGGCAGGACGCAACGAAGGTTCGGAACTGCCTGATGGAACGCGGCACCGCGGCGGCGGCACCCTGCGCCGACGAGGACGATCTTTGACAACGGAACCGCTTTTATCGGGCAGCGCGCCGGCGCGCCGCGGACGTCCCTCGGGACGCGAGCGGGACGCGGGAGGCGAGGCCCGACAGCAAAGTAAGTTTGTGCTTGGGAATTCAAAAAAAACCCGAAACTACGGTCGACCGGCCCCTGAGGGGGATCCGGGAGATCTGATTTTCAATTATTCGGAGAGTTTGATTCTGGCTCAGAACGAACGCTGGCAGCGTGGATGAGGCATGCAAGTCGAACGGTCTTCAGCTAGTAGCAATATTGGTTGATGATAGTGGCGGAAGGGCGAGTAATGCGAGAGCAAGCTACCCCTCGGATCGGGATAACGTCTGGAAACGGACGCTAATACCGGATGTGAAGCGGAACCGAATGGTTCCGTCTTGAAAGGCGGGGACCCGCAAGGGCCTGCCACCGAAGGAGGCGCTCCCGTGCCATCAGCTAGTTGGTGAGGTAACGGCTCACCAAGGCTTACGGCTAGGTGGACTGAGAGGTTGGTCACCCGCACTGGGACTGAGACACTGCCCAGACTCCTACGGGAGGCTGCAGTCGAGGAT
>JAAZAI010000163.1 GCA_012514445.1 Lentisphaerota bacterium | reverse complement strand
GCCCTCCTCCGCGTCCGCCGCGTCTCCGCGATGTAATCCTGAAATATTCTTCGAGATTACATTCACCCGGCGATCGCGTGGCGCCTGCCGCGCGCCGCTGCGGAGTACCAACCCGGCTACGACGGGTTGCCCGGCGGCGCGCAGGGCCTGCGCGCCCTCGCATCGATTACGATCAGGATTTGATTACGATCAGGACTTTGTTGGGTTCGACAAAGTTCGCGACAAAGGCAACCTCCAACTCCGAAAAATCAACACCCATGTCACGATCCTGACACACACCAAATTCCCCAACTCCACACCAACCGTTTTTTCCGTTGGACTGCGATGCGCCTTCTGTAGTAGGATACAGGACCATGCATTTCAGCCGGGGTGGCGAAATGGCAGACGCAGCAGACTCAAAATCTGCCGGTGGCAACACCGTGAGGGTTCGATCCCCTCTCCCGGCACCAGCTAGAACCGGCCGCGAAGCGCGATCTCGAACATCCGAGGATCGCCCGGGAAGCACTGGTAGTAATGGCGGTTCGACGCGAAGTACGTTTCGTCGAATACGTTCTTCACCGCGAACTGCACCGTCCAGTCCGCGCTGCCGCCGAACTTCGAGAGCGGCACGTCCATCGAGACGTCGAACACATGCGCCGCGTCGAACGCATAGTCCGGCCCAACGTATTCGCCGCGCATCGTGCCGTCGTAGCCGTCGCGGAAGCGATAGCCGAGACCGAACGCGACGTCCTGCAACCTGCCGCCGGACAGGCGGTACAGAGTCTGCAACGTCAGCGAATGCGGCGGCTGCGAATCGAAGGCCTTTTCGCCGGACCGCTCGACGCGATCGTTGAATGCGTAGCCGAGATAGGCCGACCAGTTCCGCGCCAGATTGCCCGCGAGCGACAACTCCACGCCGCGGTTCTCGCTCTCTCCCTCGGTGACGTAGAACCCGGTGGCGTCGTCGAAGCCCGGCGTGTCCGCCTGGCGGATCTGGTAGTACGCCAACGTGACCCAGAACGTCTCCACCGGGCTCAACCGGACGCCCGCCTCCCACTGGTCCGCATGCCAGGACGACGTCAGCTCCTCGTCGTCGTTCTTCATGTAGCCGAAGTTCGGCGCCTCCGTGCGTGAGACGTTGCCGAAGAACGTCAGCCAGTCCGCGGGGACGATCGAGACGCCCGCGCGGGGGCTCGCGCCGTCGCCCGTGTTGCCCAGGTTGCTCTCATGCGCGTCGTAGCGAACGCCCGCCAAGAGGCGGAATACACCGATCTCGGCGTATTCCTGCGCGAGGACGCCGCGGCGGTCGAGATCGGTGTCGCGGAAATCCCCCTTGGGCAGCGGACGGTAGTCGTCAGCCGAGTCGAGAAACGCGTTGGCGTTGCGGCTGCGGGTCTTCATCCGGGTCGCATCGGCCTGCACCAGCGCGACATGCGAGGCGCCGAAAACGTCGAAGCGCGCGGTGGCGCGGCCGTGGAGGTTGTAGATGTCGCTGCGCTGCTCGGACACGTTGAGATCGAGCTTGCGGATCTGCGGAACGCCGGACTGGTCGGCATAGGACGAGGCGCCGAGATGTTCGTACTCCATGTCGGAGCCTGCGTAGCCCGCGCCGGCGCGGAGCTGCCAGACGTCCGTGGCGTCCCACTCCACGAAGCCCTGCGCGCTGACGCCCGTGTACGTGTCGCGCAGATCGTTGTCGCCGGCGACGAAACCATCCCAGCCATACGGCGCGAGGGGCTTGCCCCGGTAGGACGGCACGCCCTGGTAGCCGGGCATGTCCGCATGTTGGATCATCGTGTTCAGGCCGATGCGCAGCTCGTCCGACACCTCCCAGAGCATCGACGGCGCGATGAAGACGGACTGCCGCCAGTCGTGACCGGACGGAAGCCAGAAGGGCTTGGCGAAATCGACGCTGGCAGGCACGCGCGCCGCGAACGAATCGGAGACGGCGTCGTTGGCGTCGACCGTGAGGCGGATCTTCTGCGCATCGCGTCCTGCGGAGGTCCGCAAGCCGACGTCCGTGAACGCCTCGCCAGGACGCGGCTGCTTCGGCACGAGGTTGACGGCGCCGCCGGCGCCATAGGGACCAAGCGTCGAGGTTTGACCGCCCTGCACGGAGCCCACCGGCCCCTTCGCGACCTCGACGCGCTCCAGGGCGTTCGGGTCGAGGAACATCCCCATCGCACCGGTCAGCGGGAGCGTGCCGTCGAACGTGGGCGTCGAGCCGGCCTTGCCGCGGATCGTGTACTGGCCGGAGGTGCGGTCCATCATGGACTTGCCGCCGCCCGAGACGCCCGGCTGGAAGAAGAGCAGATCGTGGAGGTCGGCGGGATTCTGCTCGCGGATGAAGTCCTCGGTGATCACGTCGACGCTGACGGGGAGCTCTTCGGGCGGCGCGCCGAAGTAGGTCGAGGCCGAGACGGCATCGACGCGGTACTTCGAAACGGGCGCGCCCTCGACGACGATGCGCCCAAGGTCGTAGGCATTGGTCTGAGCGGAGGCGAGCAGCGGCGACAGGGCGAGCAGCATGCAGGTTTTATACATGGCGTGATAGGGTTGTTGTTCAGCACATCAGGATGACGACTCTCGTAGAAACGCCCCATCCTCACAACCGGTTCGCCGAAAGCTCCGTTTGCCCAAGGCGGATGGAACGCCCCACCCAACCTCGACGAGGCGTCGACGCCAAGAGAATCTCCATCCCGTCGAAGGCTCTTTCCGCCTCCATGCGACGCAGGGTCAAACTCCATCCCGTACCCGCCTCGAGGACGACCGCAACGTCCGCGATGCGCCCAGGACAAACTGCCGCACCAAACGCCCCGCAGAGCCCCAGCCGCTCACCCCCCAGCCGCGATCGCCATTTTAATCTTGCAGTTTTTTTGAGATTACAATAAAAGTGCCATGTGTGCTCGTGCACGAATATGGTGCAATTCGGCCCCCTCAGCTCATCAGAATATGCTCGGCGAGCGCCGCCGCGGGGCGAAGCGATGTAATACCGAGGTTTGTTCGAGATTTCAATGCTCGAATGAGCTGGGAAATCTCGAACGACGG
>JAAZAI010000162.1 GCA_012514445.1 Lentisphaerota bacterium | reverse complement strand
GCCGAAGAAGTCCACGTACTCGTGGGCTGTCATGTCGGCGTGCTCGGGCAGCGCGTCGGGCATGAAGCCGAGATGGCGGCGCGCGTATTCCGGGTAGTCCTGCACGGAGCACCCGTCGAAGAGGACGTCGCCGGAGGTCGGCTCGTCCAGCGTCGCCATGATCCGCATCGCCGTGGTCTTGCCGGCGCCGTTGGGGCCGACGAAGCCGACGACCTCGCCTTCGCCGAAGGCGAACGACACGCCGTCCACCGCCTTGACGGCGCCGAAATGCCGGGAGAGTTCCTGTACTTGCACTTTCATCGTGGTGTCATCCCTTCGGGGCTAGTAGCGGCCGGCGACGAGCGCCGCGTCCGAGCCTTTGGTCTTGCGGTCGCCGAGCGGATTCTCCAGGAACGGACAGCCGGCGAGATGCGCGATGTAGGTGCGCGGCGCCGAGGCGAAACCGCTCGTGCGAGCCCCTTTGTCGCGAATGGCGAAGGACCAGCCCGGCTCCTGGACGGCGTAGGCGTACTCCCGCATCCAGGCGTAGACGTCCTGGGCCTGGGCGGGGGAGACGTCTTTGTCCACGGGACGCAGCGCCTGGCGCGCGCCGGGCGGGACGTTCATCGCCTCGTGGAGGAGACCCGCATCGTCCCAGAGGCGGAGCCGCTCGATCGGGGCGCCCAGGGCGTTGACGACTTCCAACGCGCCGTCGTCCTTCCGCTCGACGACGAGCCGTTCGGCGCGCGTCTCGCTCCGGCGCAGCCGGAAGAAGGCCGCCATGCGCGGAGGCACCCAGTCGAGGTAGCGCTGGCGCTGGCCGAACACGATCCGGCCGCCCGGCTCCTCGCCGAAGCGAATCGGCACGATCTCGGTGCCGTAATCGAAGGACAAGCCGTCGCGGAGCGCGGCCGGAGCGTAGACGCCGACGGCCCCGATCGTCACGGCCTGGCGCGTGGTCTGGTCGAGCAGGGTGATGGCCTGACGGCGCTGCGTGGGCGTCACGCCTTCGACGAGCAGGATGCTCGCGAAGATCACGGCGCTGAAGATCAGGCCGAACGCCGGCACGGCCCAGCGCAGCCACATGCGCCGATTGTGCTTCGCCGCGAGCCAGACGGCGACCGGCCCCGCCACGATGGCGAACGCGAGCAGCAGGAAGAAGAAGAAGTTCACCGGAACGCCAATGTCGTGCCCGAGCGGGATGTCCCGCAGGCAGTCCTGCATGTCGTAATTGCGATGGCCCATTTGGGCCATCCACGGCTTGCCGGCGTGTTCCAAGCACGTCATCAGACGGTTCTGGACGTCGGCTCCGCCCCACGTCTGCGGGTCGAGATTCTCCAGCAGGGCGACATGTCCGAAGCCGAACCGGCCGAGCTGCAGACCGTCCACCGCCTGCCCGGGGGCGGCCTCGCCGCCTAGCCGTGTGGTCCATTCCGGTGGCAGTGTCCGCATGTTGACGAGCACGACGGTCCCGCCGGCCGCGGCGTAGTCCATCAACGCGCCGCGCGTCTCGGCGGGCAGGCGGCGGTAGTCCTCCTCCGCGACGAAGCAGCCGTCGAAGGCCGAGTAGTCCACCCATTCCCGCGGCCACACTTCCGGCTCGCGCATGAACCGGAGCGGCTTGAAGTACGAGGCGTCCTCAGTCCTTTGGCCGGCAGATTTCAGCACCCCCTCCAACTGTCCATGCCAGGCCGCGCCGAAATCCTCAGCGGAGAGCGACCGCGACAGCAGCACCGTAGGCAAGAGGATGTTTTTTCCGGAGCCATAATACAAGGCAAAGAAGTCCTCCGCTTCCAAATTGAAGGAGGACGGATCGGTCCCGCGTTCCTCGATGCGGAAGAGATGATTCCCTTTGAAATCAACAGGCGGCTGGGGCATCGCCACCGAGGCGCTGGAACGGCCCTCGACCGCCACCGTGGCCGTCATCGACTCAAGGCCTCCCTGACCATATTGCCTATCCGGCATCGAAATCGTCACGGTCCGGCGCAGATCGGTCGGGTTCTCGACGACGAAGCGATGCACGGTCGTCCCGTGGTACCACGCTTCGGGGCCCAGAGTCATGTCCCGCACAAGCAGACCGCTCTTCGTCTTGTGCGCGGACTGCGCGGTCGCGACAGGCGCGCAGGCGAACGCGAGGAGCCCGAGCAGCGCCGCCATCGCGGCGCCTCGGAAGGTGGGGCGACGCCGTCCCGGCGAGCCGCCCCTCGCCCGCGCCCCGGCGCGGTGCGCCTCAGACTGGGAACGCGAGGCTCCGCACTCGCCCCCAACGAACACAGGCAACGAGGCAGAGGCAACGCGCCTAGCCGCCGCCGTGAATTTCAAGATAGCCTTCGGCTTCATTGGACCTCCACTCCCGCGGGCAAATTCATCGCCGCCACGTCGAGCGTGTCGAGGAGTTCCTGGACGAGCGACTCCGCCGTGACCTTGTCGAGTCGGGCCTGGTAGTTGAGGATGAGGCGGTGGTTGAGGACGGGGGCTGCGACGGCCTTGACGTCCTCGAAGCCCACCG
>JAAZAI010000161.1 GCA_012514445.1 Lentisphaerota bacterium | reverse complement strand
CGCTACGCCGTCAAGGGCGGCATCGTCGACGTCTGGCCGCCCGCGGCGCGCCTGCCCTCGCGCATCGAGTTCGCGGGCGACGACGTCGAGTCGCTGCGCGACTTCAACCCGCTCGACCAGCGCTCCGTCCGCGCGCGCCCGGCGCTCAAGCTGGCGCCCGCCGTGATCCGCGGCGCCGCCACGACGATGCTGCACGAGGCGATCCCCGACCAGGCCGCCATCCTCTGGATCGGCCACGAGGAGATCGCGCTCGAAGCGGAGAACTTCGCGCAGAACGCCGGCATCCCCGACGACGGCCGCCTCGACGCCGTCCGGCGCGCCCTCGACGTCCGCGCGACGCTCCGCCAGATCTTCGTCGGCGATCCGACGCCGCCGGGATGCGCCTTCGCCACGCTGCCGTTCGCGCCCGTCAACGGCCTCGCCGCGGCCGACGCGCACCGCCACGACCCCGACTTCATGGCGTCCCAGCGCCGCAAGCTCGTGGCGGAGTGCCTGCGCCTCCACAAGGACGAGAAGGCGCCGCTGCATTTCTGCCTCGACTCCGAGGGCATCCTCGGCCACCTCCGCGCCGAGCTCGCCGGCGCGCCCGTGGATCTGCGCGTCGCGCCGCTCTCCGGAGGCTTCGCGATCACGGAGGCGGACGGGCGCACGGACGCGCTGTACCTCGCCCAGTCCGACCTCTACGGCCGCGCCAAGCGTCCGGGCCTGCGCCTCCCGCCGCGCGAGGACGACGAGGCGCCGGTCTCGCCGGGCGAGGTCGCCGCGCAGACCGACATGCCGGAGGCGTTTCCCGACGCCATCGCGCCCGGCGACCTCGTCGTCCACCTCGAATACGGCATCGGCCGCTTCGTCGGCATGGAGGAGCGCGAGACCGCCGGCCGCAAGGGCGAGGTCCTCTGCATCGCGTACGCCCGCGATGCCAAGCTCTACGTGCCCGTCTCCAACGCCCACCTCGTCTCCCGCTACCACGGCGCGGGCGACGCGCCGGTCAAGCTCCACTCGCTGAGCGGGCGCCGCTGGGCGGGCGAAAAGGCGCTCGCCGACGCCGCCGTGCAGACGCTCGCCATCCAGATGCTCGAGACGCAGGCACGGCGCAAGCAGTTGCACGGCTTCGCCTTCGCGCCCGAGACGCCGTACCTGCACGAGTTCGAGGCGTCGTTCCCGTACACGGAGACGCCGGGGCAGGCCGCCTGCATCGAGCAGGTCAAGGCCGACATGGTCTCGCCGCATCCGATGGATCGCCTCGTCTGCGGAGACGCCGGCTACGGCAAGACGGAGGTGGCGATCCGCGCGGCGTTCATCTGCGCGATGCAGGGGCGGCAGGTGGCGGTGCTCGTCCCCACCACCGTGCTCGCGCAGCAGCACTACGACACCTTCCGCGACCGCATGGCCGCGTACCCGATCACTCTCGCGCTGCATTCGCGCTTCTGCTCGCGCCAGCAGCGCGAGGCCGCGCTGGAAGGCGTCGCCAGCGGCGCCGTGGACATCCTGATCGGCACGCACGGCCTCCTCCAGCCCGGCATCCGCTTCAAGGACCTCGGGCTCGTCGTCATCGACGAAGAGCAGCGCTTCGGCGTCAAGCACAAGGAGTTCCTCAAGACCGTGCGCCTGATGGTGGACGTGCTGACGCTCTCCGCCACGCCGATCCCCCGCACGCTCTACCTGGGCATCGTCGGCGCGCGCGACCTGAGCCTGCTCCAGACGCCTCCGCGCGAGCGCGTCGCCACGGAGACGAAGATCGTGCGCCGCAGCGACGAGCTGGTGAAGCAGGCGATTCTCGCCGAGATCAACCGCGGCGGGCAGGTCTTCTACCTCCACAACCGCGTCCTCACGATCGACCGCGTCCACGACCACCTGCGCGAGCTGCTGCCGCACATCCGCATCGGCGTGGGGCACGGGCAGATGCCCCCGTCGCAGATCGAGGCCGTCATGCACGACTTCGCGGCCGGCCGCTACGACGTGCTGCTCTCGACCACGATCGTCGAAAGCGGCATCGACATCCCGCGCGCCAACACGATCCTCGTGGATCGCGCCGACCGCTTCGGCATCGCGGACCTGTACCAGCTCCGCGGCCGCGTCGGGCGCGGCGGGGTGAAGGCCTTCGCATATTTCATGATTCCGCCGGACAGCGTCATCGGCACCGACGCGCGCGAACGGCTCAAGGCCTTGCAGCAGCACGCCGGGCTCGGGGCCGGCGTCGGGCTCGCGATGCGCGACCTGGGGATCCGCGGCGCGGGCAATCTCCTCGGCGCGGAGCAGAGCGGCCACATCGCCGCCATCGGCTTCAACCTCTACTGCCAACTCCTGCGCCGCGCCATCGCCCGGCTCCGGGGCGAGCGGCCGCCGCTGTTCGTCAACGTGGACGTCGCGCTGCCGTTCCTCGACACGGATCCCTCCGCCGCGGGCGGCGACGCCGCGGCGTTTCTGCCCCGGGCCTACATGGCGGAGGACGCGCGCCGGCTCGAGTTCCACCGCCGCATCGCCGAATGCTCGTCCGAGGCGGAGATCCAGGCGCTGGAGGCCGAGACGGCGGACCGCTTCGGCGCCGCGCCGGAGGCGCTGCGGCGCCTCTTCGCGGTGGCGCGCTGCCGCATCCTCGCGGCCGAACGCGGCATCGGCCGCGTCGAGCTCGACGACGCCGGCACGCTCTTCCTCTTCCGCGACGGGCGCGCCTGCCGCACGCGTTCGGGCGCGCTACCGCGCCCTGCGGGCAGGACGCCCGACGAACGCCTCGCCTGCATCGCCGCCATCATCCGAACGATGTAGCTTCCGGGCGGGGCTACTCGGAGCGGGATGACGACATGGCGTCGGAGAACTGCGTGAACTCGCTCTCGAAGAGCAGCTCCGCCACCCCGGTGGCGCCATTGCGGTTCTTGCCGATGTCCACCTTCGCAATCGTGTCGTCCACCGGCGGCTGGCCCGTCTGGTCCTTGAGCTTGTTCGCGTAGTACGAGGGGCGCCAGAGGAGCATGACGACGTCGGCGTCCTGTTCGATCGCGCCGGAGTCGCGCAGGTCGGAGATGCGCGGCGTGCCCTCCTTGTCGCGGTTTTCGGGGGCGCGCGAGAGCTGCGAGAGCACGATCACCGGCACGTCCAGCTCCTTGGCCATGGCCTTGATGTTGGCGGAGATGTTCACGGTCTCGAGCTGGCGGCCCTGGCCGGCGTATTCGCGGCTGTTGAGGAGCTGCAGGTAGTCGATCATGATCAGCCGGATGCCGTGCTTCTTCTTCATGCGGCGGGCGCGGGCGCGCAGATCCATGACGTCGAGGCCGCCGGTGTCGTCCACGTAGATCGGGGCGTTCATCAGGTCGGAGGCGGCGCGCGTGAGCTGCATCGTCGCGTCCGCCTTGTTCACAAGCCCGGCCATCACGCGCTGGAGCGAGACGCGGGCGCGCGAGCAGAGCATGCGGGAGATCAGCGCGTCGGTGGACATTTCGCAGGAGAAGATCCCCACGGGCAGCGGCTCGCGCAGGCGGGCCTTGCCGCCGGCGTTGGTTCCCAGGGCGACGTTCTCGCAGATGTTCATCGCCAGCGAGGTCTTGCCCATCGAGGGGCGCGCCGCCAGCACGATCATCTCGGCGTTGCGCAGGCCGCGCAGGCGCTCGTCGAGATTGCGGAAGCCCGACGAGATGCCGTTGATGCCGTCCTTGCGCTGCAGAACCGACTCGATCTTGCCGATGGTCTGCTGCACGGAGTCCTTCCACGGCAGGATCCGGTCCTTCTGCGTGTCGGAGATCGCGAGCACCTCCTGCTCCGTCTCGCTGACGATGAGCTGGACGCTGCGATCGGGGGCGTAGCACTTCTCCTGGGCGTTCTCGGCCACCGAGATGACGCGCCGCAGCAGGTGCTTCTCGCGCAGGATCGACGTGTAGTAGTCGGCGTGCGCCACGGCGGGCGTCGCCTCGACCATGCGCTCCAGCGCCGCCACGCCCCCGACGACGTCCAGTTCGCCGCGCACGCGCAGCTCCTCGGAGACGGTGACGACGTCGACCGGCTTGCCGGAGCCGTAGAGGCGCCACGCCGTTTCGAAGATCGTGCGGTTCGCCGAGATCCAGAAGCTGTCGGCGATGACGTCCGCCTCGGCGCAGATCTCCATCGCGCGCGGCGCGTCGAGGAGGATCGCGCCGAGCACCGCCTGCTCCGCTTCGGCGCTGTAGGGAGGCACCCGCAGGGCGGGCCGTTCCTCGGTGAAGGTCTTTTTCTTGTAGGCCATGTTGTCTCGGTTCTGATCCGGTGTCGAAGTCAAGACACTACCACCCCGCCCGCAACGAGTAAAGTGCATTGCATCGTCAGGCTGTCGACAGGTTGTGAACAGGTTGTTGAAAGGCGGCGCAATTCTGCATGCCCCTAGCCGAACAGCAGGGCCGCGCCCGTTCCGAACACCGCCACGTCGACGATCGCGTGGCTGAGATACCCCGGCCAGACCGACCCGTACCGCACGTAGAGCCACGACCACGCCACCCCGCCCGCGAACACGCCCGTCGAGCATGCCGCCACGGCGACCGGCGGAAAGAAGACCGAAAGGGCGAGCACGTGGTGGAGGGTGAAGCACAGTGCGGACGCCGTCACGGCCGCCCACGGACGCATCAGCTGGCGCCACTGCTCCGTGCAGAACCACCGCCAGACGTATTCCTCGAGCACGGAGTTCACCAGCACCCAGTAGATCGCGCCGGCCAGATACATCCGCCAGTCGGCCAGCCCCACCGCCGCGAGCCTCGCGGCGAAGACGTCGCGGGGGATCATCCGCTCGCCGAGCGCCGCATACGCCGCGAGGATCGCGAAGGACATCGCCAGCCCGCTCGCCAGCCCCGCCAGCCAGCCGCCGCGACGCGGCGGCGAGAGGGTCGGCCGACCGCGTTCCACCGCCAGCAGCCACACCGCAGGCAGCGCGAAGAGCCAGACCTTCGACAAGGCGAAAAGCGCCCGCCCGACGGGATGGTCGGGCAGCGCGACCATCCCGGCCAGCACGCCGAGACTCGGCGCCGGCACCAGCAGCGCCAGCGCAAGCGCGGCCCTGACCTTCTTCGAACCGGCCCTGTGAACGCCTTCTGGAAATCTCGTGGGTTTCATGCGATGACGATATCGAGGACGACGACGCGCTACCGCGCCTTGCCGGTTTCAGGCACGCGAGACGCGAAGTAGAAATTGACGAGCGACAAGACGGCGAGGAAGCCGCTCAGGGCGAGGTAGGCCACATGCGGATAGACGATGCCGGAGGGGGTCTCCGACGCCTCGCCGCGGAACGAGGCCAGAATGACGCCCCCGATCTGGCCGATGACGCCGCTGCCCAGATAGGAGAGTCCGTTCGAGAGGGAGATGGCGATCGCCACCGCCTCCGGCCGGCTCACCACCTTGATGGTCGTGAGATTCGACGGCGTGGCGAAAGCCGATCCCGAGAGCAGGAGGTAGCCGAGGACGAACACCCAGCCCGGAGCCTTCAGCCACGTCCCGAGGAGCAGGCACGCGGAGGCGGCGACGACGGAGGAGGCGCCCAGCATGATCCAGGGACGCCGCAGGCCTCCGAATCGCTGCGGAAGCACGCCGCCCAGCGTCACGCAGACCACGTTGCCGGCCGACATCGCCATGATCACGGTGGCGGCGGACGCCGAGGCGAGCCCGCCGAAGTCCTGGAGGAATTTCTTCCCGAGCACGGTCTGGATCACGAACATGATCGGGAAGGCGATGGAGCTCGTCACCATCAGCGGGCGGCAGCGGCGGTCGCGAAGGACGTCTCCCAGCAGGGACAGCCGGACCGGGATGCCGGCAGTCGGCTCGGGGCCGAAGCGATGCAGGAGCAGAAACGCGGCGATGTAGGCCAAGGACATGGCCGCGGCGATGGCGATCAAGACGGGACGCCAGCCGAAGCCGGAGGCCAGGCGCTCGAAGGGAAGCGTTCCCGTCAGCCCCCCGGCGTAGCCGATTCCGATCAGGACGCCCACCCAGTGGGTGAAGCGGGCGTCGCCGAAAATCCGGGCGATTTCCTTCACCAGGCTCAAATACATGAAGCTGGCGCCGAGCCCCGTGAGCGCACGCGCGGCGAACATCGCCGCAGGGGCGTCGGCAAGGGGGAACCAGAAGGAACCGGCGACGAGCAGCGCACCGCCGACGAGGAAGGCGCGGGCGCCGCCATGGCGGTCGGCCGCGAACCCCACGACGATCTGCATCGCCCCGTAGATCCACGTGAACATCGAACCCAGCATCGCGATCGAGACGGCGCTCAGCCCGACCTCGACCTGAAGCTCGTTGAAGATCGTGCCAGGCACGCCCACGCGCTGGAAGTAGGAAAAGAAGTACAACGCCAGCATCGCCATGAAGACGGCCATGGCAAGGCGGCTCGGAGAGTCAGTCCTCGCCGCGGTGGCGACAGGACCGGAAGGAGATTCGGAATTCATGAGGCCGCGAGTATAGCCTTCCTGTCGCGGAAAGTAAACGGAAACGCTATTTTTGAGGCTGGTACTCCACAAGGTAGACGGCCGAGAACGACGGATTTCTCAGATAGATCGTCGAACCCTCGACCCGGAACGCATCGGTCTCCTCCAGATCGTGCATGTCGTCGAGGACGCTGACGCGATCCGGCGGACGTTCTGCCAGCCCCCGCGCCCGATGTCGATGGCGTTGCGGAAGTAATCCGCCTGCGCCAGAAACGGCTGCGCCGTGCCGCAAACCACACACCAGCCGAAAAACCCGTCCGCCGGAAGATGCCGCCGGAAGATCGTCTCGATCTCGTTCCGGAGTTCGATCGCGCTCTTGTCGGCGTACCGGTAGCGCGCGCGCTTGCTGTTGAAGGCGATCGTGGAGAAGTCGAGCTTCACGCCTTCAAAGCCCCAGTCGCCAAACACCGTCTGGCAGAGCCGGTCCAGATAGTCGCGCACACCCGGCACCGAGGGATCGAGGATGGCGGTGCCCCCGTAGAACTGCGTGAACAGCATGGGCTCGCCCGTGTCGTCGCGCAGGATCCAGTCGGGGTGCTCGACCAGCATCCGGCATCCGATGCTGGCCCAGAGGCCCAGCCAGAGCGCCGGACGCAGCCCTTCGGCCTTGATGCGCTCCGCCAAGGCCTTCGGGCCCGCGGGAAAGCGCCCGCGATCAAACGGATTCTCGGGATCGCCATAGCACAGATCGATCATCGCCCGCCTTCCCATGGCGTCCCTGACCTGATAGCCATCGTCGACCTGCAGGAACTTGACGGCTGGGAAATGCGATTTGAGAATCGGGATTTGCTCCAGGACACGGGCCTCGGTGATGTCCGCGTGGAAGTCGTAGTTCCATGTGCAGTAGATGCGCTGCGCCGGCAGCGGATTGAGCGCCCGCCGGGCAAACGCGCCATTCGCATGCAGCACCCGGTAGTAGGCGGCGGTGGCGTGCTGCGGATCCGCCGTCTCCACAATCTGGAAAAACAGTTGTTCGCCACGCCGCGCCTCGCCGGACGCGAGCACCACGCGGGAAATGCCGCCACACCGCTCCTCGATCTCGAACAGCCACTTCCGCCCGTCTTCGTGACGCCCGCGGAAGAGGTACGCCGCATTCCATTCGCACTGCGTGGCCTGCGCGATGAAGAGCCCCCGCGACAACGCTTCCGACGCCACGAACAAGCCCGGGAAGACATGATCCTCGGACAGCCCGTACTCGACATGCTGATGGGTCAGCTCCTGCGCGTAGCAATCGCCCTCGGTGCTCCCGTTGAAGAAGAAATCGCCACGCAGATTCTCGGTGGCGAAGACACGCGGCCGCAGAGCCGCCGGGAACCGCAGGGCCGGCCCGTCGTGCCGCGCCGGGTCGAACCGCCAGCGGATACCAGTCAGGGCCAGCGGCGCCGCGCCGCTGTTGACGACGACCGCCTGCGCCACGCAGCAGCCCGGCTCCGGCTCGCTCATCTCAAGCCGCATGGCGTAGGGGGCGTCCACCGCCTGGCCGTCCGCCAGCATCGCCGCCGGACGCAGCCCCGAGATGCCGATCTCGCCCTGAAGAATCTCCACACTGTCTTCCACTCGCATGACTGACACCCCTTGATAAATCCGCCTCACTCTGCCACGGGCTCGACGACCATCACCCGGTAGTTTCGCGGAAAGATCGGCACCGCCACGTCGACACGCCCGTCGCGCATCTGGAAACCGATCGCCTCGCCGCGGTATTTCGCGTTGTAGTCCTTGACGCCCTTCCGCTCCCACATCGTCTGGGAGAAGGCCGGGGCGTCGGGCTCCGAATCGCGCACGACCCAATCCCGCCCCGCCAGGCCAAACGCCTCCGGATGGATCTGAAGCCGTGCGGGCAAATGACTCTGCGCGCCAAAATTGAACACGAGCAGATGAAGACGCCCCGCCTGCGTCCAGGCGGAAACCTCGACCCCCTCTTCGCGACATTCAACGCCCCGCGCAACGGCATCGCCCCAATACGGGTGGAACTCGGCGCCATCGTCAAGGTCCAGCCCAAACACCGGCCACCGCACCTCGGTCAGGCAATCAAACAAGGCATAGTACCCGTTCAGGTTGCGAAGCGCCTGATGCCGCAAGTCTTCGTCTTTTGTCGTGAAGTTGCGGTTCATCGGCAGATAGTACACCGAAAGTCCCCACTTCCGCGCACCGCTGAGCGTCCGCAGATGCGGCGGATAGACAGGCCACTTCTCCGAAGACCAGGGACGATCCGTCGTCAGCCCGGGGAAATGCTCGCCGTCCATGAGCACGTCGGCGAAGGCGAAGGCCGGGATGACAAAGGCGTCGGTGGCGTGCAGCCAGATCACCGGCTCGACGCCCTCCTCGTGGAAAACGGTGCGCAGCCGCTTGAAGAAGTCCCGCTGGCCGCGCAGCGCATAGCCGGGCTGACGCTTCCCGTGCAGCTCCGGTCGGTCGGGCAGATCGAGATCATACCCGCTGCCAAGGCCGTCGAGCGTGGGATAGGTGTTGTCGAAATAGAAGCCGTCGAGGTGGCTGTTGCGAATCCAGTGGCGGTAGTGCCAGAGCCGGTAGTCCGCTTCCGGGGCGGAAATGCAGGCATCCCCCCCATTCGCGGTCGGCGACGACGGCCGGCCCCAGATAGCCATAGTAGTTGGCGCCGTGGATGCCGACGACCTGCGGATGATCGAGTTCCGCCGCCTGCAGGATGCCGTTCAAAGCCTGGTAGGGCAGATTGGCCGCACCGCCCAGACTGCGCACAGGCCCTGTCGAACCTGGATCGCGCACCGGCGCGGCGTGATCGTCCCCTTCGAGCGCAAAAGGCGAGCGCGGGTTCGTCGCGCCACGCCGCCGGCTCAGCTCCCAGTTCAGCGGATACGGATTCGACCCGTGGCCGCTGACCAGACTGCGCTTCCCGTCCGGAAGCCTGACCATCTGGCCGTTCCAATCCCATCCGCCTCCAGCGGGATCGAATCCGGTAAAGGCGACATTCAGACTCAACCGTTTCATGCGCCCGCGAAAATCATCCGGCAGAGCCTTGACCGGCGTTGCCTGCAAGCCGAACCGGATGCGTCTCGGCCCGGTGAAGGAGAAGGGCCGCGCCACGAGATTGAGGGCCAACGCGACCTGCCCGCCGCCCCGTGTGACCACCTGCGCACTCGTCGTCTTGGTCTCGTCCGGCACCCAGCCCTCGTCGCTGTCCGCCATGAAGGCCAGTCCATGCGCATCGTTGCCAATCCAGAGGTAGGGCAGGAAGTTGCCGACCGCCAGCCCGCGGCCGTTGTAGGGACGCCGCGAACGCGAACTGTCCCAGAGGACGCCCGCCTTCTCCGGCAGGATGATGGCCGACACGGCGTCGCGCATCCAGATGCCCCCGGTCGCATGCAGATACGCGGCGACCTCGTTTCGCAGGGGAATCTCCAGACGCACGGCATCCACCGACTGCGTGCCCTGCGGGGCCAGCGCCACCTCGAACCCGATAAAGCCGTCGTACTCGACGCGCCCCTGCACATCCACCTGCCAGCCATCGCCTTGCAGGCCACCCTCGAACACCGCGTGATCCGCCTGCCGCGCCACGGCCCGAGGCGCAGGACGGGGGCGCAGCGCAAGGCGTTCGCCATCGCGGAGGATGTCGAGGCGCATGGGGGCAGCCAGCAGATCCGTCCCGCCAACGCAAATCCGGTTCAGCAGCCCGTCGCCCGTCACGCGCACGGTTCGCCCCGTCACCGCGAACTGCAAGGCATCGGCCTGCTCCGTCGTCTCCAGCGCATGCCACCCCGGCAGCACGGCGTCGCTGACGCCCACTCCGGCCCCCAGCCAGGGCAGATCCTTCGCATGATCGTAGCGCACGAACAGCTCGCGGTTGCGTCCCAGCAGGACGCCGTCGCGATCGAGGACTTCGAGCCGCGCCTCATAGACGCCGGGCTCGAGCTCCGGCGGCGTGAACCGCACGGTGCGTTCATCCTCGATAGCCGTCTTGACGAAGGTCGCGGAAGGCTGCGGCGCATTGGTGTACGCGTCCAGAAACACCACCCATGCCCGGCGCTTCGCGTCGTACGTCATGGCCTCGTAGTCTCCGTCCGGATCGGGAACGGTGTCGCGGTCATGGCGGTAGCGCCAGACGTTGCCGCCCTCCACGGGATCATCGTGGCGCATCCGTCCGTTCTGATCGCGGAAGCGAATCGCCCCGGACAGGATGTTGTCCTTGTAGCTCGCGCCCCGCACGGTCACGTAGAGCTGTATCCGGTCTCCTTTGGCGACCGGAACGCTCTCGGCGCGCAGTGGCACCCAGTCGCGGTAGG
>JAAZAI010000160.1 GCA_012514445.1 Lentisphaerota bacterium | reverse complement strand
TTCTTGAGCTGGGCGAGGAAATAGTCGAGCTGGTCGAGACGCTCCGGGGAGATTTCGGGATAGGACTTGCGGGCCCAGATGTCGTTCCATTCGTCCTTCGTGATGGTGACGTCGATGTGGTGGAACCGGATCGTGTTCCAGCCGCGGCGGACGAAATCTCCGACCGCCGCGTCGACTTGCTCCTTCGACAGGAAGTTCGCGTCGAAGCAGAGGTTGCCGCCGACGAAGCGAACCGGCTTGCCGGGCCGGTTCTCGAACTCGAAATGCCCCGCCTTGCCCACGCGCGCGAAACCGTGCTGGCCGGCGGGCTCGACCGGCGCGACGACGCCGGAAAAATCGAGAATCGACCCCGGTTTGATGTCGTTCGTGAACGGATACTCCACCCACTCCGCGTTCGCGGCCAGCTTGAGCGGCGGCGGCGGAACGTCGAGTTTCGGCTTCGCCCACACGTCGAATTCGATCGTGGACGATTGCGCCTGCTTCTGGTCGGGGAATTCAATGCGGAGTTCGAAGCGGTCCTGTTTGTCCTTGCGCGCATCCTGGATCACGGCGTTACCGCTTTGAACCGCGACGCGCAACGCCTTCTTGCCGTCGGCCGAGACGATGCGGATGTCGCGCTTGTCGCCGCAGCCGATCCACTCGTCGCCGAATTCCGCCGGAAGGGTCGCCGCGCCGACCGTGCCGCCGGCGAAGTCCGACAGGGCGAGGGGGAAGCGGATGTAGGCGCGCTCGAGGTTCATCGGCGCGTTGTCGAGGGTCGAAATCGTCCAGCGGACGTGCGTCTTGTCCTCGCCGTCCTTCGAGGCGTCGTAGAATTCCTCGCGGATGGCCAGCTTGGAGGATCCGGCCTGGATCTTGCCGGTGAAGAGCAGCCCCCTGCCGAGCGCCGGGTCCTCGATCGACTCCTTCCTGTGCTCCTTCGCGGCGTAGTCCTGCGCGACATACTGCCAGCCGGGACCGAACGCGACGAAGTTGACGAAGCCGTAGTGCGACTTCGAGTTGTCGCGCAACACGCCCTCGACGTTGGGAAGCCCCCGCCAATCGACGCTCAGCGTCGCCCCCTGGGCCGCGACCGCTGCCCCGGACAAAATTGCAATCAATGCCGCCAGTAGTTTTTTCATGGTATCGTGTTATCTCCTTTCAGATCCGGTAGTTTTGCGTCCGTCACTGGAAGACATTTGTGATTGCGGCGGCGGCATCGTGGCGAAGCGCCAACCCGTCGCCACCGCGCAGGTCAGCGGACCACCACTACCGTGCCGGCACCGAGGACTTGCACCGAGCCGCCGCCGACGGAGTCGAAAACGTACCCCTGAACCTCCGGGCTGGTCGCCGTGAAAGTCCCCATTCCGATCGAATGCCCGTCCTTCAGGAACTGCCGGACAACGAGATGGCGGCCGCAAAGATCGAAAGCCGCACCCGCTTCGATCTCGAGCGCCTCCATCTGGAGGTCTGCGGCGGCGAGCACGCGGCCGCACGCCTCGATGGACAGGGTGGCGCGCTTGAAGGCCTCCGGCGCGTCGCCGTAGAGCGCCGCCGGAATCGGCGTGACCGCCTTGACGTTCTTGGGATTGCCGTCGTTGCGGACGATGATCCGCCCGGCGCCTTCGGCGGCGTGCATCCCCTGCAGGTAAACGGTGCCCGCGGAGGAGCTGTAGTCCACGTTCGCGGCGAGGGTCGTCTTGTTCGAGATGACGGTCGAACCCGTCGCGGCAATGTTCGCCCAGATGCCGTCCGAGCCGATGTCGGCGCCGGTCAGCCGGATGGCGATGCGACCGCCGCCGCCGGTGCCGTAGTTCGATCCGACGGCCCACGAGCCGCAACTTGCTGAGATCGCGCCGCTCCCGGCAAGCGTTCCCGCCACGATGTCGATCGAGCCGCCGGAGCCCATCGAGTTGTCGCCGCCGTCCTTCACGGATGTCGCCAGCACAGAGCCGTCGACCGTCATCGCCCCGGAGACCGCCAGCTTCACGGCGCCGCCGCCGGGCGACGTTGTCGCCTGGTCGCCAATCGCGGCCGTGTAGCCGGGATACGCCGGAGCGAAGACCGATCCGTAGCCCTTGTTGACGGTGCCGTAGCCGCCGCTCTGGCCTCCGTGGAACGATCTGGGCTCGCGGTTGATGTTGATGTCGGGGCCGCCGTTTTGCGCGAAGATGTAGCCGGCCTGCTCGACCGCGAGGTTCCCCTGGACGGAAACGTCGCAAATCGCGAAATCGGTCAGCGTGCCGCGGAACTTCATGCAGCCGATGGCGCCCCCGTCCTTGACGACGACGTTGCCGTCGAACGTGTAGGGCGCGTTCGCCTGGAAGACCCAGTTGGACGTGAAGACGTAGGGCGCCACGCCGCCCCAGTCGATGGTGCCGCCCGCATAGAGCAGGCCGCCCGTACGGACACTGGCGGCCCGGACGCTGGGAAGGCCGCCGGCGAGGGTCAGCGTCGTCGTGGGCGGGATGGCGAGCATGCCGTAGTTCTTGACGAGGATGTCGTCGAATATCCAGGACGCGCCGGGCGGGATCGCGGTGATGCCGCTCGCATACTGCCAGCGGGCGCCATAGGACTTGCCGCGCGTGTTGTCGAGGATGAGCGTGCCGTGCGTCTGGCCCGCCGTCTTGACGACGATTGTTCCGCCGCCGGCGGCGGAGCCGTTGCAACTGCCGGAGACCTTGATGTTCGCCGTCGGGAAGGCGAGCGTCGTCGCCGACGTGAGCGCGATGGCCACGCGTCCGCCGCTGCCGCGGGCGCCGCTGTACTTGTTGTCCATGTAGGCGTAGATGCTGCCGGCGCCCGAACAGGAGGCCGCCTGGAGGAAGAACGATCCGGCCGCGCCCATCTGGGCGTCGGCGCTGGGTGCGCGGACGTCCACAGTGCCGTTGATCGCCGCCGCGCCGCCGACTTCGAGCCAGATGGCGCCGCCGCCGGCTAGGCCGCTTTGAGCACCGGCGCCGAGATCGGTTGGCTTGTAGACATCGCCGTAGACTTTGGCATAGCCGTCGTAGGAGGCCGCATGGGCGCCGTAGGTGCTTCCCGCCGGGAATTTGCCTGCCGCGAAGCCTTTTCCGTAGGCATCGAGCTTGGTGCCCGTGGCGAGCGTGAAGTCGCCCCCGACTGCGACGCAGAGGCGGTTGCTCTGCACGGCCGCGTTCGGCTGGTGCGTCCACGTGCCGGCAAGGATCTGCGCATCGCCGGTGACGGTGAAGTTGGTGAAGACCGTGGCGGCTGTCGGATAGGTCGTGTCGAACGTGACGGTCCCCGTGTAGTCGGCGGCCTGCGTCCAGGAGGCGACGGTGTCGG
>JAAZAI010000159.1 GCA_012514445.1 Lentisphaerota bacterium | reverse complement strand
GGTCAGAAGCGGTGAAAGAATCGCCTGAATACGGTCGGAACAAGGATCAAACGAGGATGGAGGCCGACAAGGATCGGAACGAAGATGAAACGCGGCCCTCGTTTCTTCTAGTCCGCGAGATCCGCCCGGAAGGGCAGGAGCGGGAAGCCGAGGGCGTTGACGACGTTCACCCCGGGGTTCTGGCTCCAGGCGTAGCGGACGCGCGCGGGACGGCCGATCCCCGGTGCGGAGAGGACGATCCGGTTGCCGTCGAGGACGGCGTCGGCCCAGACGAGCTTCGCGCCTGGCGCGGCGTTCGCGAGGGCGAAGGCGCGCGGCGCCCGGCCGTCGGTCGTGCGGAGTCCGTCGGCCCCGCGGAAGGCGAGGACGACTTTCGATCCGTCGCGCACGGCGGAATCGAAGACGGGATAGCGGATCACATCCTGCTCGAGATGGTAGACGTCCTGCAGCATCGTGAGCGCCAGGCGGCGTCCGACCTCCTGCTTGTTGAGGGGGTGGATGCGCCCCGCGTCGCCGATGTCGATCGCCGGCGCGACGAAGACACGGGGAAGCGCCAGCGCCGCGTCCTGCGCCGCGCGGAGATTGGCCCAGGGCGACTGCTCGTCCGGTTCGGCGTCGGGCGGACCGAAGGCCGCGAGCTGGACATAGAGGAACGGCAGGGCAGGATCGCCGAAGTCCGCGCGCCAGCGCGTGATGAGGTGCCGGAAGATCGGAACATAGCGGCCGGGACGGTCCGCGTCGCTCTCGCCCTGGTACCAGAGGATGGCGGTGAAGGGGAAGCCGCGGAGCGGCGCGCACATCGCGTGGTAGAGGACCGCCCCCTGGTGGTAGATCTTCACAAGGGGCAGGTAGTCGGACGGCCAGGGGCGCGGCTGGAGCATCTGCTCCCAGTTGATCTTCCAGATTCCCGCGAGGTCGACGACGGTGCCGTCCTCCGCCTCGAGGCGGATTTCCGGGCCCGCGAGCCCGCCCGCGTGGCCGGAGTCGTAGCAGCGGACGGCGACGACGTTCCGCCCCGCCTTGACGAGGGAGCCGGGAACGTTGTAGACGCGCTTGAAGTCCCAGGAATCGGGGACGTCGTCGGGGCTCGTGGAGCCGATCTTCCCGCCGTTGAAGTAGGCCGCGTCGCCATCGTCGACGACGCCGAGGCGGAAGGCCAGGGGCTTGCCCGCGAGGCCGGCGGGAAGGTCGAACGCCTTCCGGTACCAGAAGAGGCCGTCGACCTCGCCGTAGACGCCCTCGAGGAACGCGGGAACCTGGCAGGTCTTCCAGCGCGAGTCGTCGATCGCGGGAAGGTGCCATTTCAACAGCTCGCCGAAGCTCTCGGGCGTGTGCTGCGTGATGAGGGCGCCCAGCTCCTCGCGCCGCCGGAGGACGCCGTCGCGGCCGAGCGCGGCCATCTGGTCGAACGCCTTCGTGACCGCGGCGAAAAGGTTCGTCGAGCGGAGGTACTCCAGGTCGACCCAGGCCTGGATGGGGGAGCCGCTGTAGGAATTGTTGACGATACCGACGGGGATGTCGAGAGTTTCGCGCAGGCGGCGCGCGAAGTAGTAGCCGACCGCGCCCGTCTCCGCCGCCGTCTCGGGAGTGACGCGCTTCCATCACCCGCGGACATCGTCGCGCTCGACGAAATCGAAATCATGCCCGACGCGGAACTCGCGGATGAGGGGGTGGTTCGCGGCGGCAATCTCCTCCCCGGGATTCAGCGCCTCCTAGACCGGCACCTCCATGTTGGACTGCCCGCCCGCGAGGAAGACGTCGCCGACGACCACGTCCGCGACGGCCACGGCGTTCGTCGCGCCGCGGATCGTCATCACGGCGGACGTGGCATCGGCCGCGAAGACGGGGAGGAGGATCCGCCACCGGCCCTGCGCGTCGGCCTTCCCCGATACGGACGCGCCCTTGAACGCGACGACCACCT
>JAAZAI010000158.1 GCA_012514445.1 Lentisphaerota bacterium | reverse complement strand
TCAGGCGCTGGTTTTGATCGCCTGCGCCCCTTCGGCAATATTGGCGGCGAACACATGGACGGGGACGGGCGACTGGAACACGGCGGCCAACTGGAGCGAAGGCGTGCCCGTGGCCGGGCAGGACGTCGTGATCAATGGCAACGCCACCCTCACCAACGCCACGCCGGCGCTGGCGTCGCTGACCGTCAACAGCGCGAAGACGCTGACCTTCGACGGCTGGGACACGCTGCTCACCGCCACGACCGTGACGATCGCCGGCACCGTGACGCATGCGCAGAACACCGACACCAACTCCGTCGACGGCTGGACGCCGAATGCGCGGGTCAAGATCGCCTGCGCGGATTTGACGATCCCTGTCGGCGGCTCGATCAACCTGCTTGGAAAGGGCTTCCAGGGCGGCGTCTTCACCAACGGCTACGGCCCGGGGCGCGGCATGGCCAAGAAAGACCGCGGCGGCGGCGGCTACGGGGGACCGGGCTCCAGCGCGGTGGCCAATTATTACGCCTATGGCGGTCCCGCCTACGGCTCCGCAGACCTGCCCGACATGCCGGGTAGCGGCGGTGGCTCGACATTTTCCGTACTGAACAGCACGGGAGGTTCCGGCGGGGGTCTGGTGCAGATCCATGCCAGTGGCAACGTGACGGTCAACGGCACCATCACGGCCGATGGCGCGAACGGCGTGAACCACTGCCCCGGCGCGGGCTCCGGCGGGGGCGTCTACATCCAGTGCGCCACGCTGGGCGGATCGGGGACGATCTCCGCGAAAGGCGGTTCGTCCTATGTCGGCGGCGGCGGCGGTCGCATCGCCATCGACATCACAGATGCCGAAGCGCAAGCGCTGCTGACGCCGTCGCTGAAGTTCACCGCCGAGAGCCTGAAGGGAAACGGCGACACGCGGTACCATCCGGGTACGCTCTATTTCTCGAGCAAGACGTTCTATCCCTACGAGACGCTTTCCTACGGTTCGTACATGCTCCAGATCGGGGGAATCTCCACGCTGAGCATGCCCAGCTTGACCGTGACGGCCGGAGAACCCTGGATCCCTGCGGGCGTGAAGCTGGACGTGGCCGGAAACATCACCATCAGGAACTCGGGCACGTTCGTCATCGTGACCAATTCGGACGTCTCCTGCGGCGGCAACCTCGTTGTGGAGAATTCGGGAAAGCTCCAGCTTCATGCCTCGGCGACAAACGGCGCGGCACCGGGATGGGGCAACAGGATCGAAGTCGGCGGCACGCTGAAGATCGCGGCCAGCTCCCATCTCTACTTGCATTCCCATCCGACCAACGGCGGCTCGTATTTCTTCGATGTGGGCGATCTGGACATCGACGACGGCGGCACGCTCGACGCGCTTGGCAAGGGGTTTGCCGGCGGACCGGGAGCGAAAAATGGGTACGGCCCCGGCGGCGGCGTCTACATGGGCCATCCGGCCGATCGCGGCGGCGGCGGCTATGGCGGGCGCGGCGCCACCCACACGTACGGCGTCGGGCCGACCGGCGGTCCCGCCTATGGGAACGACTGCGCTCCGACGCTCTGCGGCAGCGGCGCCGGTGGAAAATCCGGGAAGACCGGCGGACCCGGCGGCGGACTCGTCTGGATGCGCGTCCATCGATCCGCGATCATCGACGGGACGCTGACCGCGAACGGGGCTGTCGCGCCCGAGTGGACTTGCGGCGATGGATCGGGCGGCGGCATCTTCCTCGATTGCGGCGACCTGTCCGGAACGGGTTCGATAACGGCGAACGGCGGCATGACCGCCGGCACGTCGGGCGCCCACGGCGGCGGTGGCCGCATCGCCGTCTGGCAAGGCGTGCCGGACTTCTACCGCGCGAAGTATCTCGCCGGCAGGTTCGGCGGCGCGAGCATCACCAACCTGCCGCCTGCGGAGTTCTCGGGAACGGCCACCGCCGCCTGCGGCACCGTCGGCTACGCCGGCGAGAAGGCCGAGCCCGGCACCGTCGTGTTCCTGACGGCGCCGCCGATGGCAACCATGATCCTGGTGCGATAGCGCGATGCTGGCCAACGTCTCGCTGGAGATGACGCCGAAGCCGCTGTTCCGCAAGGACGACGGCTTCGTGCTCGACGTCTTCCGCAAGCTCTTCCGCGACTGGGACCCGCTGCTGCGCCAGTCGGAGCG